>JBCCCJ010000686.1:0-4188 GCA_039033615.1 Bacteroidota bacterium | reverse complement strand
CTTTTGGGGCATAGCTTCTTTTACTCCAATCCCTTTAAGTATGAAGTATTTAGGTAATTTTTTCCTGGTAATCATGGCTGTCTTTTTGAGCCATTGTTCTGTCAATAAACCCTCCAACGCATCCTCAGGTAGCGCTTCGTATCCAGAAGGAGCCACCATCATGGAGGTAACCACCTTTGCCATCAACTCAGGGGTCGATCCCATGGCCTTTGCCAAACGCGACCAATTGGTGGAAAGTGATTTTACCAGCAAGCAACCCGGGTTTCTCCACCGCCAAAGTGGTATCAATGAGAAAGGAGAGTATGTCGTGGTTGTCTTCTGGGAAAGCGTAGCAAATGCAGAGGCTTCCATGAGCAAATTCATGGGCGATGCTTCCGTTGCGGATTATGCTCAGATGATCGAAGGCCCCAGCATGAAGATGTCTCGATATGCGATGGACAAAGCCTTCACTGCCACTGACAGCCGCTTTGTGGAACTGATGTCTTTTGAATTGGCAGCAGGTACGGACCTGACCGCTTTCAACACCCTGAACAAAAAAGTCGAAACCGATTTTACAGGCACCCGCGAGGGATTCATGCAGCGCCTCACTGGTACCAATGAAGAAGGCAGACAAGTCGTAGCCGTGTATTGGACCACAAAAACCGCTTCTGATGCTTCTCTGGACGGATTCATGGCCAATCCTACGGCCAAAGCATTCATGGGTTCTATGGACGAATCCTCTTTGATGTTTTCCAGATATGAACTCCTCCCCGTGGGACTCAGCAACAAAGAAAAAGCCGTCGCCTTATTGAACAGTTTCAACACGGGCGACCAAACCCCCATTTCCTACATCAATCCCCAGAAGTACATCCAACACAACCTCAGCGTAGGCGACGGGCTGGCAGGATTTGGAGAAGTGATGCAGCACGCTCCCCCTCAAGGTTTCAAAGCGAAGGTAGTTCGGGCCTTCGAAGATGGCGAGTTTGTGTTCACCCACACCGAATATGACTTCTTCGGGCCAAAGATTGGCTTTGATATCTTTCGCTTCGAAGATGGCCTGATCGTCGAGCACTGGGACAACTTGATCGAAGTGCAGGAACCCAATCCCAGCGGTAGAACCCAAATTGACGGCCCCACTGAGGCCAGCGATTTGGACAAAACCGAAGCCAACAAAACGACCATCAATAACTTCATCAACGATGTTCTGCTGAATCATCAAAACGACAAGCTCGCCACCTACATCAACCCCACCAAGTATTTGCAGCACAATCCAGCCGTAGCTGATGGGCTGGACGGCTTTGGAGCGGCTATGAAGTACTTTGCAGAAAATGGATTGGTGATGAATTATGATCAGGTCCATATGGTCATGGGAGAAGGCGACTTTGTCCTGACCGTCAGCGAAGGAACATTTGGCAAAGGAGATCACAGCGCTTTCTACGACCTCTTCCGCCTGGAAGAAGGACAGATCGTAGAGCACTGGGACGTGATCGCAACCATTCCACCAGAGTCAGAGTGGAAGAATACGAACGGGAAGTTCTAATGCATGAACAGACCCTTTTTGCAAGAGGCCACCTAGGTATTATCTGGGTGGCCTCTTGCTTAACAATGGTCAGGGAGAGGAGAGAAGTTAGCTGAAATTATGGCGCAGCGTCAAATTTCGTATGTTTGGGCATGGAACATCGTCTCTATCACGGCAAAAAGAACTGGCGGGAGAAGCCTTTTGCTACCGTCAAGGATGGTAAGGTCTATCTGGGAAAAAAAGGCTGGTTCGAAGACGCCATCCTGTCCATCCACGAGGATGGGATTTACGATGGCAAAAAGAAGAATTGGTTGGAAGAACCCCTTGCCACCGTCAAAGATAACGAAGTGTTTGAGGGAAAGAAGGGCTTGTGGGAGAAGCCCATTGCGACCATAGAGGAGGAAAAAGTATTTGAAGGAAAAAAGGGGTGGTTCGAAGATCATCTGGCTACTGTGGATCCGCCGGATGTGATGGCCGGGGCCGCCGCAGCGGTCTTGTTGATTCTCTTGAAAGACACCCTGCCCGAAGAAGATTAATCTATTCAAAATGAAAAAAGCCCTACTCACGGGAGGCACTGGTATGGTCGGCAGCCTGATTCTCAAGCGATGCCTGGCAGACCCGGAAATTGGCGAAGTCGTCACCTTTGGTCGCAAACCATCTGGGGTGACGCATCCCAAACTCACCGAGGTAATCCACCAGGATTTTACTGACTTTTCTGGCCTAGAGGCCCATTTTCAAGCAGTAGACATAGCCTTTCACTGCCTCGGGGTGTACACGGGTTCGGTCTCTCGGGAACTATTTCGAAAAATCACGGTGGATTTCACCCGCGAATTTGCCGAAATGGTGTATGCCCACAGCCCAGAAAGCATGTTTTGTTTGTTGAGTGGAGCGGGGGCAGATCGCACCGAGCAGAGTCGTATGGCCTTCGCCAAAGACAAAGGCATTTCGGAAAATCACCTCCTCGCCTTGGGCTTCAAACAAGCGATCAGTTTCCGGCCGGGCTACATTTATCCGGTCGAGCCCCGAGACGAGCCCAACTTTTCCTACCGACTGTTTCGCTGGCTGTACCCTCTCTTGAAAGGACTCATGGCCAAGACGTCCATCACTTCTGAAGAACTCGCTCAGGCGATGTTTGTCGCAGGGAAACAAGGAGCCCCCCAGGAAGTGCTGGAAAATATAGGGATCAAAGCCCTCTTGACCTAGCCATTTCCCCTCAACAAAGAAAAACCCAAACAGCCACTAGCGCACCCAGACCTTGTCCCTGAGGCTATGCCCGTTTTGCGACAGGTGGATCAAATACATGCCTGGAGGAAGGTTGTTAGGAATCCCAATCTTTCCTGCTTGGCTCTGCCCTTGATGGGCGCTTCTCCCGTTGAGGTCATAGATGCGAAAGTCAATAGGGGAGCCTATCGCTGGTGCCTGTTTGATGACCAATCTGCGCTTACCTTCCTCGTGGTACCAGGCAAAGTCTGTAGACGGTGTCCATCGGACCTGAAGCGATCGGCTCATACTCCTGCTGCCATCTAGACCTTCATAACGAATGCGGTAATCATAGGTGTCTTGGACAATGTCCGTATCACGGAAGGCAAATTCCATTTCTCCCGGAACTCCTTGGCGCTCTCCCATGGGAACAAAGACCTGCCCATCCTCGGAGCGTTCGATGACAAAACGAGCCTCATTAGTCAGGGGAGCAACGACCCAGGTCAATCTTGCTTCGTTGGGAGCAGCCGTCGCCTCCACGTTGAGCCATTCGACAGAAAGGGGATTTTCTTCTAGCACGCTGATCTCATCGAAATAGTAAAAGGCGTAGCCAAACGATCCACTCGGACTAGCAAACTGTTGGATGGTCGAGTTGGCGTCATCCCGAAAATTACCGATGGTGAGATGAGTTGCATTAGTCGGAGCTGTGAAGGTAACGGTTATGGTCTGCCAACCGCTGTTGAATACTGCTCCAGTCGTCTCAAAGGTTGGCGTTAGGATGATCGGGTCAGAACCTGTTTGGGTCAGGGGCCCTACCGAAAAGTGAACCCCAAGCTCGGTACCATGACCGCCATAACTCAGGGAAGGATCGAAATTGCCATTGGTGTAGGAAAAGCTCAGGGTGTACAAATCTCCAGCTACCAAAGGCAAGGTAAGCGGCACTTGAAGGTACTCCCGAAAGTCGGTACGAAGGCCCAACCAAGTCGCTAGACCCATGATGCCGTTGCCTCCGAGGGGAGAAACCAGTCCGTTGAGGGTGTTGGGAGTACTGAAGAATCCTGAACCACAAGCGTTGAAATAATCCGGACTTCCACTGTTGCCATTGTTGCAACCCACGAAACCATTGACATTGTCCCAATCGGTGGCCAGGAACCACTCACAAGAGGTCGAAGGACAGGACGAAAATCCTTCAAAACCAGGGTTAGGAACCAGATTTTGGCTCCACCCGAACTGCGACCACATACCTATCCCAAGTAGGATCGCCAGATGTTGAACAGAAGCTTTCATAAGTAGGGGATGAGACCAGATTGGGAGGACTCATTTCCTGCCCCCAACCTGGCCTGGATGAACAAATAAGTCCAAGTATTGGATTCTCGCGGGTTAAGTAGCATAACTTCGAAACCCATCAGATGGTTTTACCTATATAAAATTCGAAATACGGGAACAAAGGCCGTAGAGTAGAGCGGGTGTACGTCACATGTCACATATTT
>JBCCCJ010000685.1:0-4194 GCA_039033615.1 Bacteroidota bacterium | reverse complement strand
ATGACCCCATTTCAGAGGTGCGAGAGGCTGCTGAAGAGGCATTGCTCAAAGCCTTTTATATCAGCCGAAACGAGCGCCTTGGCAAAACCTTGAGAAGGGTAGGTCTGGTGCAGCAAGATCCTACTCACCGGGACCTATCTCAATAGGACCAGGCTTGGGCCATACATCAGCGAAAGCCAAGAAAGAGGAAATTTCTCAAACTCTTTTGGCAAATGATCAAAAACATTTATCTTTGCCCACTCAAATTTTAGACACCTATGTACGCAGTTGTAAATATTCAGGGGTTTCAATTCAAAGTGGAAGCCGGCCAGGAAATCTACGTGAACCGTCTGGGACAAGACGAAGGAGATTCCGTTGAATTTGGGGAAGTGCTCCTGGTTGACAATGAAGGAGCCGTTAGCGTGGGTAAGCCTTTTGTAGAAGGCGCCAGCGTTACCGCCAAAGTGGTTGACCACGTAAAGGGAGACAAAGTAATCGTTTTCAAGAAAAAACGTCGCAAAGGCTACCGCAAGAAAAACGGACACCGTCAGGCATTGTCCAAAATCGAAATCCAGTCCATCAACGCATAAGGTTTTTCCCTCATAAACTCCGAATCTCATGGCACATAAAAAAGGAGCCGGTAGTTCCAGAAACGGACGCGAATCTCAAAGTAAGCGTCTCGGCGTAAAAATATTCGGCGGACAGGCTGCCATTGCAGGCAACATCATTGTTCGTCAACGTGGTACCTCTTTCCGCCCCGGCAAAAATGTTGGGATTGGAAAAGACCATACCCTCTTTGCCCTCGAAGACGGAATCGTAACCTTCACGGATCGTACGTTCAACCAAAAGAAACGGAAAATCGTGAGCATCGAGACCGTTGCAGAGCAATAAGCAACCAGAATCCTGTTTCAGCCCTTCCCGTTCATTGGGGAGGGCTTTTTTTATTGTGGGAAAGATGGCTAGATTGCTATCCATCCATTGGAACAAATGATCCACGTAGCCCTGGTAGAAGATGATCCCCTCATTCGCCAAAGCCTGGCGTTGATCATTGATGGCACTCCGGGGTTCAGCTGCAATCATCAGTATGAAGATGCGGAAAGCGCCCTAACAGACTTGCCCGCCGTCCGGCCCGATGTGATCCTGATGGACATCCAACTGCCCGGAATCTCTGGAATAGAGGCGACGGCTACCTTGAAGGCGATGGGGACAGAATGGGACATCGTCATGCTGACCGGAAAATCAGATCAGCAATCCATTTTTGACTCCCTTTGTGCGGGAGCGACCGGCTATCTACTCAAGCAGACGCCCCCCGCAGACTTGTTGCGAGCCATTGAAGAAGTGTCCAATGGAGGGGCTCCCATGTCGGCCTCCATCGCCCGGAAGGTGTTGGGCTCTTTTCAGCGGGAATCTACCAGTCCCCTGACGAAGCGGGAAACGGAGGTGCTAGGCCGACTGTGTGAGGGAGAAACCTATACGGCCATTGCGGAAGCGCTCTTTGTGAGTGGGCATACCGTTCGTAGCCACATCAAAAATATTTACCAGAAACTGCACGTGAGTTCCCGGGCTGAAGCGGTGCGCAAAGCCCTGAAGAATAAATTGATCTAACGCTGTATCATGGATAGTTTTCGCCTTGTTTGTTTCATTACTCTGCTAGGAAGTTGTTTGTTGTCCGCCTGTAGTCAAACCTTGGAAGCCCCGGCTGAAGCTTGGCAAATTCCTGCCGATGCGGGAGAAGTGGGGGAACAGGGGATGGTCTCTTCTGCTCATCCTTTGGCAACCCAGGTAGGATTGGAAGTGTTGAAGCGAGGGGGCAACGCCTTTGATGCGGCGATTGCGGTGAATTACGCGCTGGCGGTGGTGTATCCGGTGGCGGGGAACCTGGGGGGCGGTGGCTTCCTGGTGTACCGCAAAGCAGATGGCGAAATTGGGAGCCTGGACTATCGGGAAATGGCACCTGCTGCTGCTGCCCGAGATATGTACCTCGACCAGGCGGGGGATCCCGTAGCCGAATGGAGCCGCTATGGACACAAAGCTTCGGGCGTTCCGGGGACGGTAGCTGGGATGGAAGCCATCTTCGAACGCTTGGGCAGTCTTCCCCGGGAGCAACTCTTGCAGCCCGCCATCGACCTGGCAGAGCAAGGCTTTGAGCTCACCGAAAACGAGGCCGACCGCTTCAATGGGGTCCAAAAGGAGTTTCGCAAGTACAATCGGCAGGATTTTTATTACCTCCGCGGCGAGGCGTGGGAAATGGGAGACAGGGTTCAGCACCTTGACTTAGCCAAAACTCTCGCTCGCATTCGAGACAATGGGCAGCCGGGCTTTTACGAAGGGGAAACGGCCGATCTCATCGTCGAGGAAATGAAGGCCGGTGGAGGGCTCATCACCCATGAGGACTTGAAGGAGTATGAAGCCAAATGGCGGGAGCCCATCACTGGTAACTACAAAGGACACCGGATCATCTCTATGCCCCCGCCGAGCAGTGGGGGAGTGGCGTTGTTGCAATTGTTGGAAGGAGCAGAAGCTTATCCTGTATCTGATTGGGGACACAATTCTGCCCAGTATGTTCACCTAATGGTGGAATTGGAGCGCAGGGTCTATGCCGACCGAGCGACCTACCTGGGAGACATGGATTTCTTCGAAGTACCCTTGGAAGAATTGATCGACTCTGCATACATCCACGATCGGATGGCCAGCATTTCCTTGACCGAGAAGACCAATTCCCAGGACATCAAGCCCGGGGAAGTGGATCGCATCGAAAGCTTCGAGACCACTCATTTTTCCATTGTGGACAAGGAGGGCAATGCGGTCGCGATCACCACTACGCTCAATAGTTATTTCGGCAGCAAAGTAATGGTGCAAGGAGCTGGCTTTTTTCTCAACAATGAAATGGATGACTTCAGCGCCAAGCCAGGCGTTCCCAATCAGTTTGGATTGGTCGGTGGAGAAGCCAACGCCATTCAGCCCGGAAAGCGGATGCTCAGCTCCATGACCCCCACCATCGTCGAAAAGGACGGAGAATTGCACATGGTCGTAGGTACCCCCGGAGGAGCGACCATCATCACCTGCGTCTTCCAGACCATCCTGAATGTGCTGGAGTTTGACATGGGCATGCAAGCAGCCGTAGATGCCAAAAAAATCCACTCCCAATGGCTACCAGATCAAGTCTACGTAGAAACCAGAGCGCTCACGCCAGCAGATAGTGCCTCCTTGCGGCAGATGGGCCACGAACTCACCCCCCGCTCCGCCCTAGGACGGATGGATTGTATCCTCGTCCTCCCCAATGGATGGTTGGAAGGCGGAGCCGACCACAGTCGCGGGGATAATACTGCGATGGGGTATTAGGCCCATCATTGGGAAATTCGCCTCCTGTTTTTCGATCAAAGTCAATTCCTATCCTCAATAGGGGAGCTGGTTGCTACTGTCTATTGACAAGGACTTGTGATGCGTGCCTGTGCTGAGCGACAGTCGAAGTATGTCGAAGTATGCCGAGGTGCCGAACCAACTCTCACAGAAACGAAGCGCAGAGCGATTCGCAGATTGGTAGAAACAGATGGCTCAGAGAAATTCAGCAGGTCCATCGTGATTGCCACCTACTGGGATATGCTTTTTGGGGTACCAGGTGCCGGATCTCCATGGCAACGGAGAGGGCGATACTGAGTTTGATTCGCCCAATATGGCAGAGTTGATTTACAGGATTTTTCCAGACTACTGGACAAAACTCCCGATTTTACCTGTTGGGCACAGCTTTTACCCCATGGGCGGGTTTGCCAATGCGGTTTCCCCGGAATCAACTGCGCCTGCTTGTCCTGAGAAGCGGGAAGGTGTTGGGGCGGCAAGTGGCGGGGCTTCGGCGCTTCTTTCTTGGCGACTAGAAAGGAAGGCCCTGTCGCAGATTCCGGTTCATCGGAACGGCAGGCGACACCTAGTTTGGAATACGCAAGTACAAGGTAGATGTAGGAAATGTACAGTGGGGTGGGATTTTTCTTTGGCGATCCTCCGGAGGAGAAGGAAGGCTAAAATCATATCATATTTTTGCTATTTGATCCCCCCAAAAATTGAAATTGGATGCTTATTTGACTGGAAAGGTTGATGAAAAAGTAATTTAATTTTGGCGTTAAAATATAGTTTTGATGGCTTTTTTGGTTTTAACTATTTGACTTTTAGTGGATTGTGCGTAGTTTTTTCAAAAGTGATACAAGGTGTAAAGTATTTCAT
>JBCCCJ010000684.1:0-4200 GCA_039033615.1 Bacteroidota bacterium | reverse complement strand
GATCCAATCTCCCTGGTCCTGGGCGGAAAACCCAACTTCATCGGTGAGAGGGTATTGACGCTTTTTCTTACCGTTTCGACCTCAAAAAAGGAAGAATCTGTTGGAAATTTGCACGCCGAATCTTGGGGAAGATTGACCAAGGGTCCATCTTTTCCATCCTCCCAAGGCTACTTCACACCAAAAATGTTGGGGGATTGCTGGAGAAAAAGGCAAAAAGGCGCCCAGAGGCACCTTTTTGAATGAAGCTATTTGGGCAGAAACGATCAGCGAATCAAAATCATCCGCTTGCTTTGCAACACTTGTCCATCTTCACCGATCAGACGGTAGAAATACATGCCGCTTTGCAAATCGGGCAGCTGTTCTGTCAATTGATTGGTACCTGCGGGAATCGGCAAAGAACGGAGCATTCTGCCGTCCAGGGTCCACAGTTCTACTTGACCCACCAATTTGCCTTGTGGGAAGTCCCAACTGAGACGTAAGCTGCCAGAATTGGGGTTCGGTGCCAATTGAAACATCCCAGGCTCGTTTTCCAATTGTCGTTGGATTCCGGTTGGGTAGCTACCTGCCAGGCCATACACCTTCGTTTCTACGTACTCTCCGTTTTCATTAAAAATGAGGAGCTGCATCTTGGTGCCTTCATCTGTTGCATAGACGGAGTAGTAATAGCGGCCAGTAGTAAATACCTCATAGGTCGTCGCATTCTCCTCCTCAAATAAGACATTGCCAAACTCATCAGCGATCCGAATCAGGCTACTCAGCCCAGGGCCTGGCATGGTCGTGTCCATATTAGGCTCGAATAAATACAGCAGCATGTAATCTGTGGTAGAAGAATCGGTGTTAAAGAGACTCTCCGAAACGTACCAGGCAATAAAGGGGGCCGTGTCAAAAGGGTTGGGAGGTAAGGTCAGATTCTTGTACAGGGTCCCATCGAGGTTGTAGAGAGCCAGTTTGTTTTCAGCAAGGGAATCGGTCTGGAAATACTTCCATCCCGAGGCACTGAGCTTGACCGGACCCAGGACATTGCTGGTGTGGGAAAACTCCAGGGAAATTTGACCCAGGAGCGAAAGGGAGAAACTTAGCTGCAAAAACAGCATGACAATTCCAGTTCTCATGATTGGTGAGAATAAGGTGAAACAAATAAGAGAAAGCCGGTTGAGGAAAGTTTGAATACGAATATAATCTTTCTGGGGGAAAAGTATGTATGTTTGTCGAACTAACAAGAAACCACCATTCCTATGTCTCGATTCCTCTTTTTTGCCAGCTTACTTGTGCTCATCGTAGCTTGTGCGCCCACCGGAGAACCCAATCCCGGTGGCACCTGGAGTTCGATTGTCGCAGCAGATGCTTCCAAGCCTGTCAAGCGGCATGAGGCAGCCTTTGTCAAGGTCGGGGAGAAATTTGTCTTACTGGGAGGGCGCGGCATTCGTCCCGTCAGCATCTATGACACCCAAACCCAAAGCTGGTCGGAAGGAGCAGCCCCTCCGGTAGAAATTCATCATTTTCAGCCCGTTGTTCTGGGAGAAAAAGTGCTCATCATGGGGGCTTTCAATGGAGGCTATCCTGATGAAACGCCCCTTCCGGTGATCTATCAATACGACCTGGCTTCGGATCGTTGGAGCATCGGAGATTCCATTCCCGCAGATCGAAGGAGAGGGGCTGCTGGAGTCGTGGTGTTTCAGGACAAAGTGTATCTCGTTTCCGGAATCCAAAACGGCCACATGAGTGGGCACGTGCCTTGGTTGGACGAATACGATCCTGCCACCGACACTTGGAGCCAATTGCCCGATGCCCCGCGTTCGAGAGATCATTTCCAGGCCATTGTCATGGAAAATCAGATGTATCTACTCGGCGGTAGGCGTTCCAATGCACCGGATTCGGTTTTTGCGAATCCGGTAGGAGAAGTGGACGTCTATGATTTTGCGAGTCAAAGCTGGCGTACCATCGCCGAGCCACTGCCGACCTTGCGTGCAGGCAACTTTGTTACCTCCATAGGGGAAGAAATCCTTGTTCTCGGCGGAGAGTCAGAATTCCAGGAATTGGCACACAACGAAGTCGAAGCCCTCCATACCCAGCAAGAAACCTGGCGCTCCCTCAGTCCCATGCTCCAGGGACGCCACGGCACTGGAGCCGTCTGGCACCGGGGCCATCTTTTCGTCGCCTCCGGCTGCGGCAATCGCGGCGGCAGCCAGGAATTGGAGACCATGGAGGCGTATGAGCCGTATTAAGCAGGAGAAGACAGACCATTGCATTGGCAGAAGTCAGAATGTCCCATCATGGGACTGTCAGAAGGGAAACGGCCTGCCGTTCATCGTTATGGACAATTAGGTAGGTAGAACTTGGCTTGTGCAAATTCTGTATACATCTATTCATCTTGTACTTTTCATACGTATCTCTTTTTCTGACAACAACGTGGTCTGACCTCTGACCTCTGACAACGCAGTGATCTCCCACATGAATTCCCTCCTTCCCCACCTCGCGCAAGTCCGCAAAAGCAGTCGCTCCCTTCGCAAACAGAGCGACCACGCCAAGCAGCAACTCCTACATCGCTTGGCTGAATTGGTTCTGGCTCATGAATCCGCCATCCTCGCTGCCAATCAACTGGATCTGGACCGTATGCCCGATACCGATCCCAAAAAGGATCGCCTGCGTTTGACGCCGGAGCGGATTCAGGGCTTGGTGGCTAGCGTCAGAGCCATTGCGGATTTGCCGGACCCTACTGGACAAGTTCACTTGCAGCGGGAACTTCAGCCTGGCCTGCAATTGCAGAAGGTATCCGTTCCGCTCGGCGTGGTGGGAATCATTTACGAATCCCGGCCCAATGTCACCATTGACGTGGCGGCTTTGTGTCTGCGCTCCGGCAATGGGGTGGTGCTGCGAGGCGGTTCGGACGCAGAGCATTCCAATATCGCCTTGGTACAGATCATCCATCAGGCCATGCAGGAATCGGGGGGGGATTCCCAAGCCTTGTATCTCATGCCGACGGATCGGGCCTTGGTGCAAGAATTGCTCACCGCTGACCGCTACGTGGACATCTTGATTCCTCGCGGTTCTCAGGCTTTGATTGATTTTGTGCGGGCGAATGCGACGGTGCCAACCATCGAAACCGGAGCTGGGGTCTGCCATACCTATGTGCATGCAGCCGCAGATTTGGCGAAAGCTGCGGCCATTGTGGTCAACGCCAAGACTTCTCGTCCTTCCGTCTGCAATGCCTTGGATACAGTTGTTGTGGATCAGGCCGTAGCGAAAGAGTTTTTGCCCCTGATTGTAGCGGGCTTCCAGCAGCATGGAGTAGAGGTCTTCGCGGATTCCGAATCTCACGCCATTTTTCAGGAATTGGGCTATCCAAGCCTCCAGCAGGCCAAAGAAGCAGACTTTGGCCGGGAATACCTAGACTTCAAATGTTCCGTCAAAGTCGTTGAGGGACCGGAAGCAGCCTTGGAGCATATCCATACCTTTTCCTCCCGGCACTCAGAGGCCATCGTCTCAGAAGATGCGCACCTCTGCGAACGCTTCCTGGCCGAGATCGACGCCGCCGCCGTCTATGCCAATGCATCCACTCGCTTCACCGATGGGGGAGAATTTGGCCTGGGAGCAGAAATTGGGATTTCCACCCAAAAGCTACACGCCCGAGGGCCGTTTGCGCTGGAGAAGTTGGTGACGGAGAAATGGGTAGTCCGGGGCAATGGGCAGGTGCGCTAGGGAGTTGCTGGCGTAAATCCCTTGAGAGCGGCTTGTAGGCATATCATCGCTTGCTCCTCCGTGAGTTGATGCTGTCGGATCAAGGCGCGTTGCAGGGCATCGGCAGGCCCGGCTGCTTCATGGCCTTGGAGAATGGTGGCGAGGCGCTGGGTGAGGGAAGGATTATCTCCTGCCGTCTTCCGAATCATTCGTCCCATATAATGCCCTCCGACCTGCAAGTCGTAATGATCGTCTATTTCATATTCGAGCAAAATATCCCAATGATGATCTTGAATGTCCTCCAAAAAGAGAGAATATGCTCTAACTAAAAACAGAGAGATATCATCTACATCATTGGCGCGATGGAAAGGGCGGTCATCCAGGGCAATCAGCTTCAATAATAACAATCCCCCTGCTCGGATTACGTGGCAAATGCCTGCGTCCCGATATGCAACTTCTACCGCTTCGGAGCAGGCTTCTTGAAAACCATGTACTTGTGCGGCCTTACCCATCCCTCCAATG
>JBCCCJ010000683.1:0-4203 GCA_039033615.1 Bacteroidota bacterium | reverse complement strand
GAAGTATTTCCAGGCCAGGTTGTAGACCCGCTGGTAATACGCTCCCACCAGTCGGTTGAAGGCTACCCGATCACCGGTCTGCGCTTGTAGTACCCAAATGTTGATGTGCTGATCCAACATGATGTCGTGAGTATGGAAAGGGTCTCAGGGGAAAAGGATCGAATCTTTCGGTTTATGGTAGGTAGATGCAGAGAGTTGGAAAATAGTTTTAGGAGGAAGGAAAAAAATGAAAAACTCCAGGAAATAGCAGTCGCTATGCGCCTGCTAGAAGAAATCTGGGCTACGCTATGCTACCGAAGTGTGCATCCCTCCGGGCTACTTTTTTGGGAAAACATATGCCTCCGAAACCCGAAATGAAGGGAAGACTTGCAGCAGAAATTGACATGGTTACAGAAGTGTGCATCCCTCCGGGCTGCTTTTTTTTAGAAAACCATCTGCCGCCGCAATCCCAAATGAAGGGAAGATCCGCAGCGGAAAAATCTCCACCGAACTCCTTGCTCTAAAAACTCTTGCCTCCCAAAAACCGAAGCGCGGTAGCGATTCGCAACTCGGTAGAACTCCCCCATCCAAAGGATCTCCCAGGCGCATAGCGACTGGCACCTTAATCAACCCGCTCTGTTTCAATCAGAAAATATCCCACATGCACCCCAGAAACCGAAGCGCGGTAGCGATTCGCAGCTCGGTAGAACTCCCCCATCCAAAGGATCTCCCAGGCGCATAGCGACTGGCATCTCCCCCCCAATCTGAAGAAAAATGCCTTTCCTGTTGTCAGGACCTTGCCTACAAGCTAACTTGTGTATCAAGCATCAGCATCGCAGCCATCTCCCATGAAACCAGACACCCAATACACCAAGAGCGGTCGCATCAACATTGCCTACCAAGTATTTGGAAAAGGGCCCGTGGATCTGGTGTACATTCCCGGCTGGGTGTCCAACATCGACTGGATGTGGGCCTGCCCGGAATTGGTGGAGTTTCTACAGGAATTGGGGAATATGGCGCGGGTCATCTTGTTTGACAAGCGTGGCACAGGCCTATCAGACCGGATTGTGGAGCTCTCGACGGTAGAAGAACGCATGGACGACATCCGGGCGGTCATGGATGCGGTAGGTTCAGAAAAGGCCATTCTCTTCGGGCATTCAGAAGGCGGCTCTGTTTCGGCTTTATTTGCAGCGACCTATCCCAATCGGACCATTGCTCTGATCACCTTTGGGATATTTGCTAAGCGAAGGTACGCCCCCAACTACCCTTGGGCTCCCACCGATGAAGAGCGACAACTGGTCTATGACATGATCGAGCACAGTTGGGGGAGCGGCAACATGAACCTAGCCTCATTGGCCCCTTCCAAAGCGGACGACAAAGCCTTCATGGATTGGCTGGCCAATTATTTCCGTTCGGGGGCCAGTCCCAGCGCGGCCATGGTGCTCACCAAAATGAACACCCAAGTGGACATCATCGACATTCTGGGCTCCATCCGGGTACCGACCCTCATCATGCAGCGGACCGATGACATTGACGTCAAGATCGAAGAAGGTCGCTTCATCGCCAACCGCATCAAGGGAGCCAAATTTGTGGAGCTAGAAGGGAAAGATCACCTCTTTTGGGCAGGAGATGCGAAACGGGTATTAGAAGAAATGCGCGCTTTCATTCAACACACCCAGCCCATTCACCATTATGGGGAACGACTGTACACCTTTGTGGCGGCTCACCTACAAAACACCCCTCAGTCGCCTGAAAGTCCCAAAAAACTCATTGGGCAGTATGTGGCGCAATTTCGGGGGCACATCATTCGCTATCAGGATCAAAGCTTTGTGGCGACCTTCGAAGGGCCCAGCAAAGCCGTTCATTGTGCCATTGCCATGCAGGCGGCCCTGAAGGGTTTGGGGATTCAACTGTCCATAGGGATCCACATCAAAGAAGCCGCCGCCGAGGAAGCGCTCTCCCTCAGTCCCCGCATCAATGAGTTGATGAATGCGATTTTGGATCAGGCACAAACGGGGCAAATCCTGATCAGCCCGTCAGTGAAAAGCCTCTTATCCGGCACTGGCCTCAGTGTTTCCCGCCTGGAAAGCACCACCGACAGAGAATTATTCCAGGTTTCAGACCCTTCGCTTTCGGATATTGCCCCAGCAGAATTGCCTCAAAACCAAGGCCTCCAAAATGATTCTTTGCTGGAAAATGTCCTGCAATGTATTGACGCCCATCTGAGCAATGAGGCCTTTGGGGTAGAAATGCTCTGCCGGGAAGTCGGGGTCAGTGAGCGCCAATTGCAACGCAAGCTCAAAGCCACCACCAACAAATCCCCCAATCAATTGATTTCCTCGGTACGGCTGCACCGCGCCAAAGAGCTGCTCTTACAGCGGCAACAAACCATCGCGGAAGTCTCCTTTCAGACCGGATTTTCTAGCCCTTCCTATTTCTCCAAGCGCTTCAAAAAGGAGTTTGGACATAGCCCTACCGATCTGTTGAGTCGATAATCTGCCTCGGATTTGTCGGGAATGTCCCCCTGTGTCGGTTTTGTACCAAGCCCTTGTCGGGAATTTGATTCATTTCGCCGGAATTTTCCTAGCCGCTCCTGGATTTCAGGTACTACATTTGTATCAACAACACAAACTAACGGCGATTATGCTTGGGCCGACAGTTTCCTCAGGAATCTCTATCCCAAGTACAGTCTGAGGAAAAACCTACCTCCCTTTTTTCCTTTCCACTCAAACACAACCCACGTGTATCATCAGCCAACCCACGCAGTTCCCCCTTTTCCTATTTCCCTTTTGAGGTTTCTTCTTTTCAGGACCTAGTTTCCTGAAAGAGAATCCTTTTGCTGCCCTTCATCCTTGCTCTCTTGTGGGCATGCGATGAACGATCCTTCCCGATTCGGGAAGTCTCAGGTTTCTCCCCTTGTAGAAGCTTAAACCCTTTCCCCTTTCACCTTGCCCCCCTTGTTAAGAGATGCAGGGAGCCTCTTGCAAAGAGGTATCTCAACTTGTCCTCTGCCCATTTTGGGCAGAGGGTTATTTCCCTGACTCGCGAACTTTCTTTTTCTCAAAAACACAAACTCATTCCCTCTCCATGAATCTCTTCTCAAAAATTCTGTTCAGCAGTCTCGTACTGGTCCTCTTGCTCCTCAGCCAAGGGTTCGCCCAAAGTCCGGAGGCTCTGAAATATCAGGCCGTCCTCCGCGATGTGAACAATGCACCGATTACCTGGCAAAACGTGGGCATTCGGATCAGCATTCTCCAGGACTCTCCGACCGGACCGACCATCTATCAGGAGACCCATAGTCCCACCACTTCCGCCATCGGTCTGATTGCCCTCAACATCGGTCAAGGCACGGTGTACTCCGGAGCGTTTTCCGACATTGACTGGGGCGAATACGAGCATTTTCTCCAGGTAGAAGTGGACGAAAGCGGCGGTACCAGCTATTACGTTCTGGGCACCAGCCAATTGTTGTCGGTCCCCTATGCCTTATTTGCAGACAAGGCCGGAGCGGTCGATTTGCTTGCTGGCGATGGCATCAGCATCAATGACAACGAAATCAGCAATGCCGCTCCTTCCCTTTGGGAGTTGGATAGCACAGTGGTTTCCGTAGATTCTAATCAGGTAGGGATCGGATTTTCCGCCAGTGATAGCATTCCTTTCCCGGAAGATGCCCGCTTATTTGTCAATGGAAATGTCCGCATGGCAGATGATTCTGCTTTACTGGGCGTAGGAACGATCGCTGGTGCCCAAGGCCTTCGTTTGTTAGGAAATCCTGGAGATGAGCCAGATATGGAAATCTTCAGCACCGGTCGGGTTCGTTTTGAGCAAGAAGTCGGCATCAATCAGGTCTTCAGTTTCATCGACTTGAACGTGAGAAATCAGGCCGGAAACTCGACGGTTTTTCAGGTAGAAGATACCTCCGGCAGCGACCTATTTGAAGTAGGCCGGACGGGGAATGTCGGAATCAATCAAATCACCAACAACGTTACCTTACAAGTCCAGAACCGCGATACCACCGGTGGGATCACGAACAATATCATCGCCAATTTTGAGCGGGCCAATGGCGACAATGTCCTGCAAATTCAAGATGACCAGGATGTGGTGGTGACAGGGGACTTCTCGGTGAATTCTGGTAACAAGAACTTCATCATGGATCACCCGCTCGACCCTGAGAATATGGTCCTGGCGCACAACGCGGTAGAATCCCCTGATCATGTTACCTACTAT
>JBCCCJ010000682.1:0-4203 GCA_039033615.1 Bacteroidota bacterium | reverse complement strand
GGCATCAATCCAAACGAATTGACCGAGCTGAGAACCCTGGGAGAAATTGTCGATTACGTGAGCGATCACGGAAAAAAAAAAGTAATGGTCTAATTGCTTCTTTGGAGACAACCGTAGCAACACCTGAGATCAAGACGGGTCAATTTCATGGCGTCGAACGCTTTGAAATTGGCCTTTCTTACTTGCCAAGACCTGATTGGTTAGCATTCACCTTGCCAGCTACCCATCATTTTCTCCTCACCAATGATGGCACGAATTTGAGTAGGAAAGTCCTGACTACCCTCCAGTCTCACGGCCACAAAGTAGTGGTTCTGAACTTGCCAGGGATTCCCAATCCCATTTCCGAAAACGCCCTTTCCCTTTCGGCCTATACAGATGAAGCGGTGGGTCAGGCAGTGCAGGCCATTCAATCCCAATTTGGCAAAACCGGCAGTTTCATTCACCTGCACCCTCACTTTGAATTCCAACCCGGCAATTTTACCCAGCACTTCCAAGCCGAAAAGGAAATCGTAAAAGCCCTGTTTTTCCTGGCCAAGCACCTCCAAGCAGACCTGAACGAATTGGGCGAGGAGCAGCGGTCGAATTTCCTCACGGTAACCCGCATGGATGGGAAACTTGGTCAGGGCAAACGTGGGAATACTTCTATCATTGGGGGCGGCATCACGGGATTGGTGAAATGTCTGAATCTGGAATGGGCCCCGGTGTTTTGTCGGGCCGTAGATATTCAACCAGAACTTCCTACCCAAGATATTTGCCATCACATAGTAGCTGAATTACACGATCCCAATGTCCGCTTAATCGAAGTGGGAATTTCGGAGGAAGGACGCAAAACCACCAACGTCCAACCAAGCATTCTCCAGGAAAATCACCCCATCCAGACCACGGTTACCAAGGACTCTGTCTTCCTGGTGAGTGGGGGAGCTAGAGGGGTTACGGCGAGCTGTGTCATCGAAATGGCCAAGACCTTCTCCTGCAAATTCATCCTCCTGGGACGATCAGATATTGGTTTTGAAGTACCGGAATATGCCAAGCAGGAATCTGACGAAGGTGCGTTGAAGCGCCTCATCATGATGGACATGAAGGAGAAAGGGGAAAAACCCAGTCTTCCGAAGGTCAAAAGCATCTTCAAACACATCATCGCGAAAAAGGAAATATCAGCCACCCTAGAGGCCATTCGTTCTCACGGGGCAGAGGTTGCCTACCTCCAGGGAGATGTAACCAAAGTAGGAAGTTTCCGGAAAGCATTGGATGAGGCGGTAGCGGCTTTTGGGCCAATCACCGGGATCATTCACGGAGCGGGAAGGCTCGCAGATAAGTATATCCAAGACAAGTCAGAAGCGGATTTCGAGAATGTTCTCTCCGTCAAACTGGATGGCTTGCTGAGTCTATTGGCGACGGTCAACCTCAACCAGCTGGATCATCTCATCCTGTTTTCCTCGGTTGCAGGCTTTTATGGAAATGTCGGCCAAACTGACTACGCCATCGCAAACGAAATCCTCAGCAAAGCTGCCCACCTGTTCAAAACCAATCATCCCAATACCCATGTCTCAGCGATCAACTGGGGAGCCTGGGACAGTGGCATGGTCAGTGGAGAGCTCAAAGCTCAATTCGAAGCAGCAGGAATCACCCTCGTCAACAGCGATGGAGGGGCCGCTATGCTGGTCAATGAATTGAGTCAAGCCTATAGCGATCAGCCCCAATGCATCATCGGTGGGACTTTGCCCAGTGCGGTAAGCCACCTGGGAGAGCTACGGACTCATCGGATTCGCAGAAAGCTGACCTTGGAAGACAATCCTTTCCTTAACCATCACGTGATTCAGGGGAAGGCCGTGCTCCCGGTAGTAAACGCCGTTGGATGGATGGCTCAGGTATGCGAGAGTTTGTACCCTGACTTCCAGGTTTTCGAAATCCGGGACACCAAATTGTTCAAAGGCATTGTATTTGATGGCCAGCAGAAAGAAGACTACCTCCTGGAAATCAAAGAAACGGCCAAAAGCCCAGAGAAGATTTCCTTTGAGACCACCATCATGAGCGAAGGAGGGAAACTGCCCCTCTTCCACTACAAAGCTCAAATTACCCTGGTCAACAAAACCTCCGTTCCAAAAGCCCCCACTTTCGCCACGACGATCAGTGGCACCTATCCCGCCACGGACGGAGCCATTCTATACCAAGATGGCGCTCTGTTTCACGGCACCTATTTCCAGGGAATTGAAGAGGTACTGGATTGTACCAACGAACAGATCGTCCTTTCCTGCAAAGCACCAGTGGTCCCCGCCGAAGATCAGGGACAGTTTCCGCTCTTCTCGGTGAATACCTTTTTCGCAGACATTCAGTACCAGGGGATGTTGGTTTGGGTGCAGAAAAACCGAGCCAACGCCAAGAGCCTCCCCTTGCAAACGGATCGCGCTGTTTTCTATCGGCACGCACCATTTGGGAAACAACTCTTTGTAAACGTGGCAATCGTAAAAGCGAGCGAGGTACAAATGGTGGCTGATTGCACGGTGTACGACGAAGAGGGGCAAGTGTATATTCAAACGAAAGGTGCCGCAGTAACCGTTTCCAAAAATTTGACCTGGTAGAAGCCTGATCCATGACCAACATAGCCATCATAGGAACTTCCGCCCTTTTCCCCGGCTCCTCCACTCCGGAGGAATTCTGGGAAAATCTGATGCAGGAAAAGGACTTGACAGGAACGGCCACGGGAGAGGACTTTGGGATAGCTCCTGAGCACTTCTTCCGGCCTGATAAAGGAATAGAAGATACTTGCTACTCCTTGCGCGGGGGGTTCATCAGACATTTTCAGTTTGATCCCTCAGGCTACCACTTACCGGCGGACTATCTGGCGAAACAAGACAAACTTTATCAGTGGTCCCTGTACGTGGCAAAAGAAGCCTTGAAAGATGGGGGCTATCTCCACGATCAGAAACGATTGGATAGATGCGGCTTGATTCTCGGAAACCTTTCCTTTCCCACGAGTTCATCCCACCGTTTGTTGGCTGATGTTTACGCGCAGACCACTGCAAAAGCCATTCAACAGCTTTTCAAGCAGCCAGAGTTTCGCATCACCGCCCATAAAAGCGAGCAGCCTGAGAATGAGATCCTGGCGCATACGCCTTCTGACATGGTGAGTCAGGCCCTGAGGTTAAAGGGGAGCCACTATGCGCTGGATGCAGCTTGCGCGACTTCTTTGTATGCAATCAAACTGGCTTGCGATGAGCTCCTTACCGGAAAATCTGATTTGATGCTTGCTGGTGCCATCAGTGCATCAGATCAATTGTTCATTCACATCGGCTTTTCCATTTTTCATGCCTATGCCCCTAGAGGCAAAAAGTTTGTTCCCTTTGATCGGGATTCTGCGGGCTTGGTATCTTCGGAGGGAGCAGGGATGGTCTTACTCAAACGCTTGGAAGATGCGGAGCGCGATGGGGATCGAATCCTGGGGGTGATCGGAGGGATTGGTTTGTCCAACGATGGACGGGGAAAATTCCTACTCAGTCCCAATCCCAAAGGCCAGCGACTGGCGTTTGAACGAGCCTACCATCAGCATGGCATTTCCCCCAAGGACACTTCCTATCTCGAATGCCACGCAACTGGTACCCCTCTGGGTGACGTAACGGAATTGAATTCGATCGCCACCTTCTTCAAGCCCTACGATAGCACGCCTCTATTGGGCTCGGTAAAATCCAATATGGGTCACCTCCTGACTGCAGCAGGAATGACCGGCTTGCTGAAGGTCTTATTGGCCATGCAAAAAGGGCAGGTGCCTCCGAATATCAATCTGGCGCATCCCATTCAACCGGATGAACCCTGGGCAGGTAGCGCCAATATGGTACAGCAAACCACCGAATGGAACACCACCAATAAGCAGGCTGGCATCAATTCTTTCGGTTTTGGTGGCACCAATGCCCATATGGTGGTGCAAAACTATCCCAAAGAAGCGGCAAAGCAGGAGACGTATCAACCGGTGGAATTGAAGCCGATGGCGGTGATTGGGATGGATGCCCACTTTGGAACGTGTAGTTCCCTCAATGAAATGTTGTTTGCCCTGATAAATGGTGGTGTAAAAATCATTGAGGGAACTACACGTTCCAAAGTGGGCATCCATCCCAATCACCGCCATCGGCTTCAATTCCACCGGTTGATACGTCTCCTGCTTTGCCGCTTCTTTGGGATAGTTTTGCACCACCATATGGGCATTGGTGC
>JBCCCJ010000681.1:0-4207 GCA_039033615.1 Bacteroidota bacterium | reverse complement strand
GCAAACGCCAGGCAAACTCAACTTTCAAAATCTCCACCTGACAGAACTGGAAGCGAGTCTGTCGATGTTTTTGTATCCGCAAGGAGAGACAGACATTCAACTGGCCTATCTGAGTTTTCTGGAACGGCCTTCTGGATTTCGATTGGATCACCTCAGCATGAATTTGCTCAGCGAGGTGGGGACCGCTACCTCTGCCAATTTTCCCACCACCTATTCGGTTACCTCGCTACAGGATTTTTCTTTGCAAACGGGGCGGACTCGGATGGCCGGGGAGTTGTTGATTCCCGGTCGGAATCTCACCAATCTATTTTCCACGGAGGCAGAAATCTCTTATCGGGCCAAATTGCTGGACAATTCCCGCCTGGATTTTGCGACCCTGGATTATTTGGTGGAGGATACGCTACCCTTGCGGGGGGAAGTCTACCTCTCTGGCCCCATCAACGGCACCAATCAGCGGGTGGAGAGCCCACAAGTTCAGATCGCCTATGCCCAAGATACCCGGATTGCCGGAGCCTTGCGCTTGGAAAATATGTTGGAGCCAAGGAAATCGGAATTGGTGTTTCGTACCAGCAAGACCGCCATCAATTTCCAGGAATTACAGCAGCTATTGCCCGGAATGGCGTTTCCCCCGGTACTCAAAGATCTCGGCTTATTGGAAATCGTGGGCAGCTTCGAAGGCAACTACTGGGATTTTCAGACCAATATGGGCTTGGCTTCCAAACTGGGACAGCTAGATGCGAACCTCCATATCCAATTGCCTCCCGTATTTCCAGAGCTAACCTTTGAAGGAAACCTAACTACCCGAGCGCTCAATGTCGATGCCTTGGCAGTTACTGATTTGCGGTTTTCTCAAAACTTGAGCCTGACCAGTACGATCAAAGGCAGCGGCGCTGACCTGGAAAGCCTGGAATTAGACGCCGATGTGCTGATGAAACAATCTGAGTTGTTGGGGTATTTCCTGGATTCGCTTCGAACCGATGTGCACATCCACCAGGGAAATTTGCGGGGTCTATTTGAAGGAGCGGATCAAGAGGGGTATGCCGAGGCCAGTTTTTTTGTAGGGCTGGAGGAGTCTCCCCGCACCTATGAATTCTCTGGAAACATTGATCATCTCAATCTTGCGACCTACCAATTGATGCCAACCCCCACCTGGTTTGATGGAAAGATCCAATTCCAAATGGCGGGGGATTCTCTGGATCAATTGGCTGGAGAAATGCTGGCTTCCAACGTCCGTTTTACGCAGCCTACTGATTCTGGACAAAGTGAGTTGGAATTGGAGTCCCTGTATTTCCAGGCCGTTTCCAACGGGCAAGACAAATATTACAACCTCAAGAGTCCGTTGCTCCATGTGGATTTTCAGGGAAATTTTTTCATCCAGGAATTGATTGCGGAGAGTCAACGCTTTTTGTACGAAAACCAACTGTATTTCCTCAATCAGGATAGCATGATGCGGGAATACTACGCCCAAAAAGACAGCATCCATCCGGAAATGCAAGTCCGAATGGGCTTGTCCATTCTGCCTCAATTGAATGAACTGTTTGCCTTTTGGGATCTGCCAGTGGCCATTGCTCCTAATAGTGATCTGCTGTTCAATCTCAGCACCGGGGAAACGGACCAAATCGGATTTGAATTGCGGACGGATTCCATACAATATGGGGACATGCACCTGACTCAAACGGCGATGGATCTCTACCTCGCCAAGCTGGCAACGGAGCCTTTTCCCTTCATGGCAGGAGGCGTGCAATTGGAGCAGGCAAAGATCGGCCCTCAGTTTCAGGTAGAAGAAGTGGCCTTGAACTTACAAGGGGCCCAAAATGTCTTTGAAACCGATCTGGAAGCCCTCCAAGGCAACTCCAACAGCGAAGTCCGTCTGAAGATGCATACTTGGTTTGCCCCGGATGGAAAAGTATATGCCTACATGGATTCCGCCGTTTCGCAGGTTCGGGTGCAAGAAGAAGTGCTGACCTTCGGGAGTCAGGACTCCATGATTTTGGAGAAGGGAGAATTGTACGTGAACAACCTGATCCTACAAGACAGCCTCCGCTACGTCCGTTTTCACGGAGACGTCTCAAAATCTCCTGATCGCTATCTTGCCATTTCTACCGGACAAATCAGCCTGGGGCTCCTGGAAGAACTGTTTCCCCTTTCCTACACCCCTTCCGGGATGTTCAACATTGATTTGCTGGGCTACCAACTCTTGAAAAAACCCCGCTTTGAATGGTTTGCCAGTGTAGATGATTTCACCTTGAATGAATTTCGCTATGGTCGCCTCTACTCCGAAGGGCGCTGGAAACAACCCGACGATACGGTGCGCTTTGAGTTGAAACTGGTGGATGATCTGGACACGGTTCGGCTGGCGCTAGACGGACGCTATGCCTTGGAGGACAGTTTGGCTCCGCTTTTTGCCAACCTGAGTACCAGTGAAGGATTTCCCCTGGATTACATCGAGCCTTTTGTGGAGGATGCGATTTATGATTTGGGGGGAAAGGTGGAATTGGAAGAATTTGTGGTGCAAGGCCATCCCGAAAACCTGGTCGTTACGGGAACCGGGCACTTTCAGGACGCAGGATTTGGGGTGGAATATTTCCAGACCGAATATGATTTCAACGGGAGCATTCGCTTTGACAATGATCGCATCACCCTGCCTCGCTTACGACTCTATGACAAAAACCGCAACCACGCAGACTTTCACGGCGTGATTTTGCACCAGGGATTGCGGGATTTTGAATTCGATTTACAGCTCGATTCCGTTCGGAACTTCCTGGTGATGAATACCCGTAAGCCGGACAATGAACTCTTCTACGGAAACCTCTTCATCGAAAATGGCCTGGCCTCCATCACGGGAGACTTAGAGCAGATTTCGGTTCAGGCCATTGCCTCTACCGGTAAAGGCAGTTCCCTCAAGATTCCCGTATCGGATTACGATGATTTTGGGCGTCCAGAATACATCTATTTCAAAGGAGAAGAGGAAGATGCCGACGGGCCGATCAATACCGGCCTGTTGGGCTTTGACCTGGATTTGACGGTCCTGGCCAATCGAAACGCGGAGGTGGAATTGATTTTTGATGAGCGGGTGGGGGACATCATTCGGGGGAGGGGAGAAGGGAGCATTTCGCTCAACATCAATGACAAGGGGGACTTCTCCATGTTTGGAGATTACCAGATCATTGCTGGGGATTATCTCTTTACTTCTCAGAACGTCATCAACAAACGCTTTTCGGTCAAAGAAGGCGGCACCATCATCTGGACGGGAGATCCGTTTGAAGCGGACCTGGACCTCCAGGCCATTTATCCGGTCAAAGCCAACATTCAGGATTTGCTCCAGGAAGACAATCCCATCCGAACAGACGTCAATGTCCTCATGCACATGGAGGGCAATCTCGCTGCGCCGCAGATCAGTCTCTCGCTGGAATTGCCCAACATCAAAGGCGTGGATGCCGATAAAGTGGTGAACTACCTCCGCTCCATCCAATTTGACGAGCAGGAATTGAACAAGCAGGTCTTCAGCCTGATGGTCTTCAACCGTTTTGCGCCCATAGGTGGGGACCTCGGCGACAACCTTGCCAGCACGGGGGTGACCACCAGCATCTCCGAAATGCTGAGCAATCAGCTCAACTATCTGCTCTCCCAGGTGACCGGAGAATTCGTCGATGTCAACGTCAATACCAGCAATTTCCAGGACGTAAATCTCCTGGTTTCCGCCCGCCTCTTCAATGACCGGGTCACCCTGGAACGAGACGGCACCTTGGTCCAAACCACCGATCAGGAGTCCTCCCTCCTTTCCCTGGGCAACATTCGGGTCATCATTCGCCTGTTGCCCTCCGAAGCAGATTTGAGTTCCGCCACCCGTCGCAATCGGGAACTGGTGCTGGAGGTCTTCACCCGAGAAGGCTTCAGCAGCAATGCTCAAGGCTCCACCACCACCAATAGCGAAACGGGCTTGGGGGTCTTCTTTCGTAAAGACTTTGACCGCCTTTCCGATTTGTTGAAAAGGAAAAAGGCGAAGTGAGTATGTATTTCGGGTTTCGAAATTCCCCTTGGATATGACAAGGAGAAATCAGCCACGAATTGACGAATTGATATAAGGAGATCATACTACTAGACAAAAGTCTCATTTACGTGTTTGGGACGCAGTCATCACCACAACGGCGGGTTGGCCACGAAGTCCGAGGTGCTGGGGCGGCAATGAGCGTTGCATGGGACTTCG
>JBCCCJ010000680.1:0-4209 GCA_039033615.1 Bacteroidota bacterium | reverse complement strand
TGTCAAAACTGATGCGACGACCAGCCGAGCTAGATAAACTTCCCGACATAATGATGACTAAAACTTCCGCAACAAGACAAGAAGGTCAACTCCATACCTGCCTCCCCCCACCCACCCGCCATCAACGCCAACACCACCACCCGTCCGGCCCTGGTGGCCTTCACCACCCTCGTCCCTCCTCCTCCCTCCTCCTTCAGCTTGCACAGCGGCTGGCCCTCCGACACCATCGCGAAACGGCGGATCTGAAGCATGAAATGGTGATGAAACATCTGAAAGCTGAGTTTCGGGATCTGAGGTGAACCTAACCTCCCACTTGAGAAGCTCCGCCGGACCGCCCCCGTCCCAGATGAATATTCAGGAAAACTTTAAATGCATTTTTGGTTTTCCTACAGTGTACTGGTTAGGATGTATCAAGCACTGCTCGCAGACTTATCAACTTTTTAAAAAAATTCGAATTTTTGGTGACTAAATCATGAAGTGTTGCAGGATGCCAAGAGCCAAATGGAAAAAGAAGGCGGCAAAGCCTTGGGGAATCTGGACAAAATCATGCAGGACATGAAGGAGACGGAGACTGATTTAATCAACAAGCAGTTGACGCAAGAGACCCAAATGCGCCAGCAGCAGATTCTGAGTCGCTTGCTACAAGCCGAAAAAGCCGTTCGGGAGCGGGAATTGGATGATAAAAGAGAATCCAAAACCGCCAGAGAATTCGATAAGAAATCCCCTGAAGAATTATCTTTGGAGGAATACAAGAACAAAATCCGTCAAGAACTGTTGAAATCGAACAAATTGGAATATTCCAGTGATTTCCTCATCTTGATCGAACAGTACTACAAAAAGCTAGAGGGAGCTAATGAGTAATGCCACTTCTTCTTCCGGGAAGCTCATGATTAAGAACATTGTGCTCAACAGTAGATCGGATGAAATCCATCGGGTCGAGGCCTTCATTGATGACATTCGAAATGAATTGTCATTCAAAGAAGACGTTTATGGGAATGTGATGGTAGCAGTTACTGAGGCAGTAAACAACTCCATTTACCACGGAAACAAAGAGGATAGCTCTAAGCGAGTCTTCCTTGATGTAGAAATGGAGAACAAATATCGCTTGGTGATCCGGGTAAAGGACGAAGGCCCAGGCTTTGATCCAGACGAACTGCCTGATCCGACTGCCCCCCAAAATATCGAGAATATCGGTGGTCGAGGCGTATTTCTGATGAACCATCTCTCAGACGAGTTGTCTTTCTTAGATGATGGCCGAGTCGTAGAAATGGTCTTCAACATCTGATGGAGTCGGTCGTATCCTATACTTCTCACGAAATAGACTTTGAAATAGATGCGGAGGATTCAGTTACCAACTGGATCCTCCGCCTGGTTTCTGAGAATGGAAAGGAAGTAGAGCATCTGGATTATATCTTTTGTTCAGATGAGTTCTTACTTCAAATGAACCAAGAGCATTTGAAGCATGACTATTACACAGATATTCTGACCTTCCCTTTTACAGAGGAAGAATCTTCTTCTTTATCTGGTGAGATATTCATCAGCATTGACCGCGTCCGGGAGAATGCGAGGCAGTACAAACAAGCCTTTGTAGAGGAGCTGCATCGGGTCATGATCCACGGGGTGCTACATTTGCTAGGGCAAGATGACCACGGGGAGAACGAATCGGTGATGAGGAAGCGAGAACAAGCCGCACTCCAGTTGCGGGAATTTTGACCACATACAGCTTGCTTGTTCCACGTGGAACATTGATTGCGAAATGTCTTGAGAGAGTTCCACGTGGAACATCTTTCCCCCCTTTTCGTTTGTAGGTAAAACCCGGTGAAGGCTGTAATTTTGCAGCTCTAAATTGAAGAATATGTTTCCTGAATACGACGTAGTTGTGGTAGGGGCAGGCCATGCAGGATGTGAAGCTGCCGCTGCTGCTGCCAATATGGGGATGAAAGTGATGTTGGCCACCATGAATATGGGCACCATTGCTCAGATGTCTTGCAATCCTGCGATGGGAGGAGTAGCAAAAGGGCAGCTGATCAGAGAGGTTGATGCCCTGGGTGGCTATTCTGGGATCGTTACAGATCTCACGACCATTCAATTTCGAATGCTCAATCGCTCCAAAGGGCCTGCCATGTGGAGTCCGAGAGCTCAAAATGATCGCCTACGATTTGCTGAAACTTGGCGATTGCACTTAGAGCAAACTCCTAACGTAGATTTCTGGCAGGAAATGATCACAGGTCTAGTGATCAAAGAGGGGAGGGTAGTGGGAGTTTCCTCTCAGTTGGGGCTAGAAATTCCCGCGAAAACGGTCGTCTTAACCAATGGAACGTTCCTAAATGGACTGATCCATATTGGGGAAAAACAGTTTGGTGGGGGGCGTTCCGGCGAGAGAGCCTCAATTGGATTGACCGCACAATTGGAATCCTTGGGATTCGAAAGCGGCCGGATGAAAACAGGAACTCCTCCTAGGATAGATGGACGCTCCATCAATTGGGATATTCTGGAAGAGCAAGCGGGAGACGAAGCGCCTGGCCGCTTTTCTTTTTCAGATACGCCCCGACCTAGCGAACAACGATCTTGCTACATTACCTATACCAATCCCCAAACTCATGACCTCCTAAAGGAAGGTTTTGATCGTTCTCCCATGTTCAATGGCAGAATTCGTGGCTTAGGGCCTCGCTATTGTCCGTCGATTGAAGACAAGATTGAGCGATTTGCAGAAAGAGAAAGGCATCAAATTTTCCTAGAACCAGAGGGATGG
Source organism: Bacteroidota bacterium (assembly GCA_039033615.1). Lineage (GTDB taxonomy): Bacteria > Bacteroidota > Bacteroidia > J057 > J057 > JBCCCJ01. Next base: position 1,457 of record JBCCCJ010000680.1, on the reverse strand, counting down.
AATACAGTTGAGGTCTACGTGAATGGATTCTCCTCTTCTCTTCCAGAAGATGTACAATTCCGTGCGCTCCAGTCCATCCCTGGATTGGAAAATGCCAAAATGTTTCGACCTGGATATGCGGTAGAGTATGACTTTTTTCCTCCAACTCAATTGAAGCTTTCTCTGGAAACCAATCCCGTCGAAAATCTCTTTTTTGCTGGGCAGATCAATGGAACGACTGGATACGAAGAAGCTGCTTCGCAGGGATTGATGGCCGGAATCAATGCTGCCAGAAGAGTGAAGGAAGAAGCTGCTTTGGTACTCAAACGAGACCAAGCCTACATTGGAGTACTCGTGGATGATCTGGTGAACAAAGGGACCAAAGAGCCCTATCGGATGTTTACCTCCCGGGCTGAGTATCGAACCCTACTCCGTCAGGACAATGCGGACCTTCGGCTTACAGAGATTGGCTACCAGATTGGATTGGCCAAAGAAGACCGATATCAGCGAATGCTCCGGAAGCGGGAGTCGGTAGAGATCATCCAGCGGACGATGGCCAAAACCAGTTTGGTCCCAGAGGAAATCAATCCCTATCTCCAGGATCAGGGTACTTCTCCATTGCGACAAAAAGCCAAAGCGCTTTCGGTTTTGACCAGACCCCAGGTTGATCTGAATGGAATCTTGAATCATAGCGAAGCGCTCCGATCCAGCATTGGAAATTTGGAAGCAGAAGTGTTGGAGCAAGCTCAGATTCAGGTCAAGTATGCGGGCTATATCAAAAAGGAAAAAGACCTTGCTGAGAAAATGATGCGGCTCGATGAAATTCGAATTCCCGCGGACTTTGACTTCACTTCGATCAAAGCTCTGTCTTCTGAAGGCAGGGAAAAATTGCAACACGCTCGTCCTTCCAGCCTCGGTCAGGCTTCCCGAATCAGTGGGGTTTCGCCCGCTGACATTTCTGTTTTGATGGTATTTATGGGCCGCTAAAAAACGGCCCTGAGAATTGCATAAAAATAGCCTCCCTGTATACTCGGTAAGGCTATGAAATTCTCAGTGACATTATTGGCTAGTAAAAGCGTGCTAACGTGGGTTTAATTAATTGATTATCAGTAGTTTAATCCTGCTTTTGACGGTTTTTGAAGATGCTGTTCTTACCTCCCGTATTTGGTGAAAAATGAGCGGTTTTGCTGAGTTTTCTCGTTAGTAAGACTTGAAAAATAACTTCCCTTTTTCGCGCCGTTATTTCGTTTCAGGTCCCATTCAAGTCTGGGGAAGGGGCCCTAGACTTGAAGCAAAAAACCGAGTTTAGTTCCGATACTCGGAATAAACTAGGCTAAATCGCGAAACTTTGGGAAAGGGACCCAAAGATGAGCCTTGACGAAGAACTGGGACGGAAGAACAAGCGAAATGGTCCAAGTTATTTTTTGAGTATCACTTAGTTTGTTTTCTTTGCCTTTCCAACCATCGCAGACCTCTAT
>JBCCCJ010000679.1:0-4215 GCA_039033615.1 Bacteroidota bacterium | reverse complement strand
TGCCAAACATGTCCAGCGCATGGTAGTAACTCAAGGCCCGCAAAAAGCGTGCTTCGGCCCGATATTCCTGGATGGTGGCAATCTGAGTCGCATCAAATCCCCTTGCGTTGAGCTTTTCATTCGTGGTTTCCCGGATGAAGTCGTTGCAAAGGGTGATCTGATAAAACAGCCGGTTGTACATGGCGGCCACAAACTCGTTGGAGGCGGTCCAATCCATGTCCGAATAATCGGGCAAGCTGCCATCGTTCCAGGCAATGACTGCTTCATCGGTGGTCAATTCCTGCGCTTTCCAGTACTGACGCAGATAGGTGGAAAATCCTTCATCAATGCCGCGAATGTCGGGTTGTCCGGCGGGGCCTTGTTGACCGCTCACCGCCAAGCCTGCGTACAATTTGGCGACGATGGATTCGTAATTGTTGAAATCCTGATATACGGTCGCTGAAGTCACCTCCACAAAGGGAACTCGGTCCAGGGAGTTGACACAAGCGCTGAGACTGCTGGCCAGGATCAGCACCAACATCCAGCGAAAGCTTTGAGAAATTCGTTTCATGAGTCTGTAGCTTACGAGTTTAGTAGGACAGATTTAAGCTGAGAGAGAAGGTCCGGGGCAAAGGGTAGAGATTGTTGTCAATCCCATTGGCAATTTCCGGATCTAATCCTGTGTATTCCGTGATCACAAATAAGTTCTGACCAATGGCGCTCAATTGCAAACGCATTTTTCCATTGGCGAGATTGTCAAAGGTATATCCCAACACCAAGTTGTCCATCCGCAGGAAGGAAGCATTCTCCATATAGTAGTCGGAGAAGAACTGGTTGTTGTTAAAATTGGCGTTCAAGACATCGGGGTGTAGGTTGCTCAAAAAGTTATTTGCGGTAACAACTCCCCGATAGACTCCATTGTTGGAACGAACGTTGTTGTACACATAGTTGCCAATGTTGCCACGCAAAACGGTGCTGGCACTGAAGTTTTTGTAGCGAACTGCCGCAGTCGCCCCTACGAAGTAATTCGGGTCAGGCTGCTGATAACGATAGCGGTCGTCGGGGGTAATCAGTCCGTCTTCGTTTTGATCTACGTACAGACCTTCGATGGGCAATCCTGCTTCGTCATACACCTGCTGGTACACGTAGAAAGAGGATCTTGGAAATCCGACGGAGTGAATCTGGATGTTATTCCCGACGCCTCCACTGATGCCACCTACTTCGATCCCCACAAAATCATCTACTGCTACCTTGGTCAGGTTGGTGATGGTGTTCTGGTTGTAGGTCAGGTTCACCCCAAAGTCGAGGTTGAAATCTTCCCGGCGAATGGGGTTGATGTTTACGCTGACTTCTACCCCTTCATTTTCGATGTTCCCAACGTTGGTGATGATCTGGTTGGTAAAGTTGGAACCAGCCGGTATGGGAATTTCACTCAGCAGATCTCTGGTCCGACGGAAATAATAATCAACGGCCCCATAGATGCGACCATCCCAAAATCCATAATCCAGACCGACGTTGTAGGTTTCGGTTTCTTCCCATTTCAAGTTGCCATCATAGCCTTCTGGGCGGAAGGTATTCACAAAGCGATTTCCGAATTGATATTGCGCGTTTTGCTGACTGCGGGTAAAGCGGGCGAGGTAGGGATAATCCCCAAACAACTCTTGCTGGCCCGTAACTCCATAGCCCAACCGAACCTTCAAATCAGAAAAGACATTCAGTTGCTGGATGAAGGCTTCTTCGGACATTTTCCAAGCCAGTGCCACGGAAGGGAACAATCCCCAACGAGTTTCAGGCGAGAAACGAGAAGAACCATCCTGACGCAAGGTTGCGGTCAAGAGGTAGCGATTGGCCAGGGTGTAGTTGAAACGTCCGTAGAAAGAGACCAGGGTATTCTGGGTCTTGAAATAGTTGGACGTGATGGTATCCCCCAATAAGCTGAGGTCCAAGCTGGAATCTTCCCGGATGAAATCCTGGTAAGAATACCCGGCCATGATGTCAAATCGGCTGTTGAGCGCTTCTACCTCTTTGTTGTAGTTCAGGTAAAATTCCGCCGTCGTATTCATGCGGGACTGCATATAGTCTGCATCTACGCCTTGCGGAAATCCAGCTGCTACTTCATTGGAAGTAAAACGAGCGCCGCTACTCTGTGAGAGATCGTACCCCAGGTTCAGATTGGCCCGCAAGTCAGGCAGAAAGTGGAAGCGATAGTCCAGGGCAACGTTACCGATGGAGCGAAGCACTTCACTTTGATTGGTTTGTTCATTGAGCAAGCCCAGCGGGTTGCGAGGAGCCAAAGGATTGGGGTTTCCGGTAGCTGGATCCAGCCATTCGAAGTAGCCCCCAAAGCCTCCCTCCTGACGGACGGGCTGGGTGGGGTCGAATACAACCGCCGCACCAATTGCCCCTTGGTCAGCAAAATCGTTGTTGACCAAGGCTCCTTTCAAATTGATATCTACTCGGAGACGATCTTCGAAGAAAGAAGGCGTCAAGCCAACAGAGGCCGAAGTTCGGTCCATCTGAGAGTTGAGCAGGATACCGTTTTGGTTCAAGAATCCTACCGAGGCCCGCATCGGCATACCTTTGATGTTGCCCTGGAGACTTAGGTTGAAATCCTGGCTGTTGGCAGCACGGTAGATTTCGTCCTGCCAATCGGTGGCCGCTGTTCCCATGAGTGCCTGACGATCTTCGCTGGCTCGTTCGTTCACCACGTCGCGGAACTCGTCTGCGTTGAGCACACCTACCGAGCCGGTGCGCTGGGCAGTTGACATCATGGCGCTGAAATTCACCCGCAGCGGATCACTGCCCTTGCCTTTTTTGGTAGTGATGATGATGACCCCATTGGAAGCCCGCGATCCGTAGATAGCCGCAGCAGAGGCATCTTTCAAGACCGTGAAGGTCTCGATGTCGTTGGGGTTGATGAAACTCAGGGGATCGGCCGCGCCTGCGACATCATCCATCGCGAGAGGCACCCCGTCGATCACGATCAGGGGATTGTTGTTGGCATTTAGAGAAGCCCCTCCTCGGATGCGAATGCGACTTCCAGAACCAGGTGCACCGCCGTTGGGGGTGATTTGTACCCCAGGCACTTTGCCATTGATCAATTGCTCAGGGGTGGCAATGTTCCCCTGCACAAATTCCTCGGAGTTGACCGCTACAATGGAGCCAGTCAGGTCTTCTTTCTTTTGGGTTCCGTAGCCGATCAGGACGACTTCACTCAAGGTGGTCTCGTCGGAGACCATGGCTACGTTGATTTCGGTGCGACCTTCCAGGGGAATCTCCTGGGTGGTATAGCTGTAGGCCCGGAACATCAAAATCCCCTCGGAAGAAGGAATTTGAAGCGAAAATGCTCCTGCCTCATCGGTGTAGGCCCCGATGGTACTTCCCTGAAGGACGACCGCCACTCCAGCCATGGCGTCTCCGGTTTCGGATTCGGTCACCGTTCCCCGAACGGTCGTTTGGGCAACGACAGTCATGCTGCCGAGAAGCAAGAGCCAGCTAAATAGCAGCCAACGCCTGCCAAGCAGCCGGAACTCACCCGGCTGGTGGTTTGCCGACTCTGAGGTCGGGCGAGCGTAGTAGTTCAATCTTTTCATCTTGATGTGAAGATCAGATAGGTTGAAAAGGGTAAAAGGTTCATTCTGCTACAAAGTACGCTCCCCAAACGCACATAATCGCGCCACTTTACCAATTCTTGGATAGCAGGTCTCATCTTTTAACCCCCTGATTGTCAGGTCAACAAAGTGGGACCACGTCCCATTTCCAGAAAATGGGACAAGTAGATGACTCTGCGCGCCACCATGTGGGCCAGTTAGCACTTCCCAGGAGAGTAACAAAAATCAGGTATTCGAAACCTACCGGAAGAGCTGGGCTCTTCCGGCGGTATCCTCAGCAGCTTCTGCTTTTGTCTCAAGCGTAGGTCAGCCTTCTAACAGGTGAGCAGAATAAGCAAAATCGTCCTATTCGCTTGCTATCAGGACATAGGAAAGCATTTCTCTTTTTGTTAGGTTTGAAGCCTTGTGTGTATTTCATACCTAATTCTATGAAGAGATTTACGATCCTCAGTTGTTGGCTCCTGATCTGTCTGGGGCCAAGGTTTATGCATGCCCAGGACATTCATGAACCCTGTGGCACCATGCACTACTTGGAGATGCAGCGTGCAGCCAATCCTGCCATTGATCAGAAGATGGAGGAACTTGAGCGCTTCACGGCTGAATTTGTCTCGCCTAAAAGTGTGTC
>JBCCCJ010000678.1:0-4215 GCA_039033615.1 Bacteroidota bacterium | reverse complement strand
TTGCAGGCGCGGAGCGACTGCCATCTACACAAGCACCAAGAAAAATCAAGCCATCTTTTGTAAGTCATCTGAGCCATTTCGTGCAGACTGCAAAAGTGTCCTCCCCCTTTTCAATTGCTTGCAGCGCTACATCCAGATCACCTACAGAAACATCTGAGCCAGTTTCGCAGATTGATCAAGGTGCTAGAAGAGCTCCTGTGATTACGCACTCTGCTTCTCCAAGTAGGCGGTCGGCGACAGTTGGGTGATCTTCTTGAAAGATCGGTTGAAGGCCGACTTGGAATTGAACCCCACGTCAAAGGCAATGCTCAAGAGCGTATAGTCTTTGTAGGTGGGGTTCTCCGCTCTTTGGATGAATTCTTCGACCCGGTAGGTGTTCACGAAGTCAAAGAAATTCTTGCCGTAGCCTTCGTTGATGACTTTGGAGAGCAAATAGGGGGGCATGTCTACCGATTCCGCCAACTGATGCAGGGTGAGCTTGGGATTGGTGAAGGGTTTTTCCTCCTCCATGTATTGCTCCAACTTGGGTTGAAATTGCTGGAGGTTGTCATCGGGCTGGGGGTCAACCTTTACCTCTATCAACTGTCCTACCCGCGCCTCTTCGAGAAGAATTTCTTTTGCCTCTCCAAACAAGCTCTCCGTCCGGTGAATTTTGAACACCTCAGGCTGATGGATGGCGAAGTAGCCAAGGAGAAAAGAAATGCTGGAAAAAAACAGCCAAATGGTGCTATTCGCCGTCTCGATCAGATCATAAATGGGCGCGTCAAAGAGGTAGTAATAGGCATAGAGGAAGAAAGAGACAATCCACATGGCGATGCATACCGCCTGCATGATCAACACTGCTTTGAGAAAGCTGAGGTTTTCTTCATACGACGTACTGCTCTGGGCTTCTTCTTCATAGTGTTGGATGCCTCGCCAGATGGTGTACCAATAGAAGCTATTCAACAGCAAAGCGCCCATCCCCACTCCCACAAAAATCGCCTCAAACATAGGATCCCGATTCAGAATCTTGAGTTTGACATCGTAGCTGTCTCCCAGGAAAAAGGGCATATACAATAAGATTTGCAACAAAAGTGGCAAGAAGTGGACCCACCACCTCCGGGGTAAGCGAGCGGCCTGAAATAGGAGGCGCTCTACGTAGAAATAGAATACTGGCGCATAGGTGAGCATCAAGAAGTCGGGAATCAACAACAGTTTGGGATACACCTCGGCCACCTCTCGATAAAAGCCGATGACCCGAAAGAAAATCATCAAAGAACTGATTCCTAGCAGGAGAACCAGCCAGTTGTTGGCCTTTCGATTGTAATCCTGAATGGAGGGAATGGCAATCACCAACAGTACCCCCTGAAAAGCCGAAAACAGCATCAGTAAGTCATATAGAGAAAAGAAAGAGAAGGTCCCACTGAGGTCTTCCCAACTCTCGATTTCAACGTAAAATTTGTCGCCTGCACTGAGGTCTCTTTGCGTCAACACCCGATTGGGGCGCACTTTTCCCCCATATTTGCCTTCCACGCTAGCCCAGTTCCCCCGGGTGAATTTATACTCGATTCGTTCCAAATCTGAGATCAAGCTCACCCGATAGGTTCCATCTACTTGCCTTTTGGCTTGATAGGTGAGATCTCCCGGATTCCAGTTGTTGAAGTTCCCAACCAAGAACAAATTGGCATCGTGAGGGGTCCGCTCGGGAACCTTGTTGATGATGAAGCGATAGGTCTTGTGGAATTGCCAGGCCGGAATGCGGCAGATGATCGTATCGGAGGAGCTCAGTGCCCGATCATATGTGCGATTGTTTCGTTCTCCCCCAGCAGAATCGCCCTCCACGAGTACCCAATTCCCTTGGGTGAATTTGTACTCAAACTGATCTGGCGCGTTAGGAAATTCAATGACATAGTGCCCAGGAGCAATCTTCTCCATCTCATAGGCTGGATCTCCTGGCGTCCAATGATTGAATGAGGTAGCCACGTAAATGCCATGATCCGGCAATTGTAGCTCGGGTACGTCCACCAACTCTATTCGCAGGGGGGAACTCTTACCAGTTTGAGCCAGCAGCAGTCCGATTACGAGATACAGAAAGCTCTGCCAATGGGTTTTCATTGGATCAGTAGTAGTTCATTGTTTCCTCTTTAAAGGTACAGAACTTCTGGCAGGGTTACAGGGTTTTGATAGATGAATTCTACCTGCTACTGTACCGTGGATATTTACTGCGTCCTTGCCGATGGCAAGTCCCGCTTCTCGCTTCGAACATCCCGCTTCTCATCCCACCATTTCCCCCTCTGGTTCTACCCACTTCCCGTCCTCCCGAATGAGATCAATCAGGCGATCCACTGCAAATTCGGTTTTGATGCCGCGTTCGACTACTTCTTGTCCCCGATAGAGGGAAATCTTGCCTACTCCTACCCCAACATAGCCATAATCCGCATCGGCCATTTCGCCTGGACCATTGACGATGCACCCCATGATGCCGATTTTGACGCCTTTGAGGTGTTCAGTCCGCTTGCGGATACGAGCTGTGGTTTCCTGAAGATCAAACAGGGTTCGCCCGCAAGAAGGACAAGAAATATACTCTGTCTTGGTGATGCGCAGACGAGACAATTGGAGCATGCCAAAAGCAGTCCGCACGCGGCAATGATCGGCCTTGTCTAACCAGATCCCATCTACCAACCCATCGACCAAAAGGGTGCTACCATTGGAGGCTAGCGCCAATTGGGTCTTGGCTTCTTCCGTGATCTGTACGTATTCCGGCAGGTGCGCATCGGAGAAATAGTCGAAAGATTCCGGCAGACGCATGGAGAGCAGAACGGGCTGAGCAATTCCCGCTTCTGCCAATTGGTAGATCATCCAACGCCAGTCGTAGGTAGGAATGGCCGCTTCCGATTCTAAGACCAAGGCCGCGGTCCTAAAGGCATTTGGCTGAGTGAGAATCGCAGCGATTCCGTCTCGGTTGACCCCAACAAAATTCAAGCTCTCGCTGATTTCATTCGAATCCAGGAGGGTATCAGGATTTGCGAAAAAAGGAAAGGTTTGGGCCCGATCCGCCATCATGCGCCAAGTCGGAGCATCAAATACTCGCTTCAAGCCCCCTGGCAGTTCATAAGTCGGTACCTGATCGCCCAAATACACAAAATCGGAGGCTACATCAGAGAAATTGTACTTGTCCAACAAGGGGATGTAGGTATAGCCGATTTCTTTCAAATCCGCCGCTTCTGATGCGCGATGACGCAAATCAGACACCACCCTAGGTACCTGATCGTGCCCCAGGTTTTCGAGAGCTACATTTTTTCTTCGGCTGAAAGAGAAGGAATCAAAGGGAAGCGGAGGAGGGGTTTCGCCAGCTTTGCGGCGGGCATCGTTGGCTTGCTTGATCACATGATCCACCAAAAACATCGCGACCGGATTTTCATGCTCCGGCTCCTCGGTGAGGGAAACCCGAACCGTATCTCCGATGCCGTCCAACAGTAAGGTGGCAATTCCCAAGGCGGATTTGATCCTGCCATCTTCTCCTTCACCCGCCTCAGTCACCCCAAGGTGGAGGGGATACACCTGATCTCGCCTCAGCATGTCTTCCATCAGCATGCGATAGGCTTGCACCATCACCTGAGGGTTGCTGGCTTTCATGGAAATGGCGATGTCATAAAATCCATGATCTTCACAGATCCGCACAAATTCCATCGCGGATTCGACCATCCCCTTGGGAGTATCTCCGTAGCGACTCATGATGCGGTCAGAGAGAGAACCGTGGTTGGTCCCAATCCGCAGCACCGTTCCTTCTTCCTGACAAATCTTGACCAGCGGGCTGAAGCGATCATGGATGCGCTGGAGTTCTGCCTGATAAGATTCGTCGGTGTATTCGAGGGTCTGAAATTTCTTTTTGTCAGCGTAGTTGCCAGGATTGACCCGGACTTTTTCTACGATTCGGGCAGCAATTTCCGCCGCATTGGGGGTAAAATGAATGTCTGCCACCAAGGGTACATCGCAGCCTCTCCGTCGGAGTTCCGCCTTGATTTCTGCGAGATTCGCAGCTTCCCGTTTGCTGGGAGCAGTGATCCGCACAATTTGGCTGCCCGCTTCGACCATTCGAAGGGTTTGTTCAACCGTGGCCATCGTATCCATGGTATCGGTGGTGGTCATCGACTGGATCACAATGGGGTGATTGCCCCCCAGTGAAACGTTCCCGATTTGAACTACTCGGCTTGGAATCCGATGATACCCAAAATG
>JBCCCJ010000677.1:0-4221 GCA_039033615.1 Bacteroidota bacterium | reverse complement strand
TCTGCTTTTCGGGTGACGCTCGCTATGCCGAAAAGGTGCTCAACACCCTGCAACCAGCCGAAGTGCTGGTTTCCCGACGGGAGATGCGCCGCTTCAGTGAGACCTTTGGGGATCGCTTTTACCTGAGTCGAGTGGACGAATGGGTCTATCAGGAAGAATACGCCCGGGAAAAGCTGCTGGAGTTGCTCGGCACCACCTCCCTCAAAGGCTTTGGCCTGGAAAAGGAAATCAACGGCAACATCGCAGCGGGAGCCATCGTGCACTACCTCCGCCAAAATCACCAGAACAAACTCGGCCACATCACGCGGATCTATCGCTTTGATGATTCTGAATACGTCTGGCTGGATCAGTTCACCGTCCGAAACCTGGAATTGATCCATCCCCTTCATCCAGACGGCAAGCCACTGGTGGAGGTGCTAGATCATACCCTGACACCCATGGGCGCGCGCATGTTGCGTCGGGCGATATTGCTGCCATTGAAGGATTTGACTCAAATCCAGAAGCGGCTAGACGGGGTAGAAGCCCTGATCAAGGCTCCCATCCTGCAAGATCAGTTGGCGGATCAATTCAAGAGCCTGGGCGACTTGGAGCGCCTCGCTTCCAAAGTGGCAACCGCTCGCCTCACTCCCAAGGAAGGTGTATTGCTTCGCCGCTCCCTCAACTTGCTGGCTCCCATTCAAGAAACCTTACGCTCCTTTGACAGCGAGATGTTTCGCCAGCGGGCGGGCGAGTTCGAAGATCCAGAAGCCAGCCTGGTAGTGCTCAACCATTACCTACTCGACGAGGTGAGTGCCAATCTCTCCGACGGCAACGTCATTCGAGATGGCGTGTCGGAGGAGCTGGATGAATTGCGTTCGATCAAGCAAAATGGCAAGGATCTGCTGTTGCAGATGCAGCGGCGGGAAGTAGAGCGGACGGGGATCAGCTCGCTCAAAATCGGCTTTAACAAGGTGTTTGGGTACTACCTCGAAGTCACCAACTCTCACAAAGACAAAGCGCCCGAGGAGTGGATTCGTAAGCAAACCCTAACCAACGCAGAGCGCTACATCACCCCGGAGTTGAAAGAATACGAGGACAAAATCCTCAACGCGGAAGAGCGGATGCTGAGCCTGGAGGCCAGCCTCTATCGGGAATTCATCCAGCACTTGCAGAGTCATCTGCATACCTTCCAGCACAATGCCCGCCTGATTGCAGAGTTGGACATGCTGCTGAGTTTCGCGCGGGTGGCTAAGGTGCGGCAATACGTCAAACCGACCGTCGATGACAGTGATACGGTGGACATCCGGCAAGGGCGACACCCCGTGATCGAAACCAATCTGCCGCCGGACCAGCCCTATATCCCGAACGATGTGCGACTCAGCAATGGGGAGCAGCAAATCATCATTGTAACCGGCCCGAATATGGCGGGGAAATCAGCGCTGTTGCGGCAGACTGCGCTGGTGGTCCTCATGGGGCAGATGGGCTGCTTTGTGCCAGCCGATGGAGCCAGCATTGGGGTCGTCGATAAGATCTTTACGCGGGTAGGAGCTTCGGACAATATCTCCAGCGGAGAATCGACCTTCATGGTGGAGATGAACGAAACGGCCCAAATCGCGAACAATGCGACCGATCGCAGCCTGATTCTCCTGGATGAGATCGGGCGGGGAACGAGTACCTATGATGGCGTTTCTATCGCTTGGGCGCTGGTGGAGTATCTCCACGAAACCCCCGGCTGCCAAGCTAAAACGCTGTTTGCGACGCACTATCACGAGCTGAATGAGCTGGAAAATCGCCTGGGGCGGGTGCGCAATTTCAACGTGTCGGTCAAGGAGATCGACGGCAAAATTCTCTTTCTGCGAACGCTCAAGCCAGGTGGGAGTGAGCACAGCTTTGGGATACACGTGGCGGAAATGGCGGGCATGCCCCGTGATCTCGTAGCACGCGCCAATCATCTGCTGGCGCACTTTGAGCAGAGCAAGGTGCAGGATCAGGAAGCCGCCAAAGGCGTGAAGTTTTCCAATCGTCAGTCCATCCAACTCAATATGTTTGAGTTGAAAGATGCTGATACGCTCAAAATTCGCAACATCCTTTCGGGCCTCGATATCGAACGCATGACTCCGGTGGAGGCGCTCCTGAAGCTACAGGAAATCAAGCAAGCCTTGGTGGAGTAGGAAGTATCTTCAGACCTAACAGCTTTCTCCGACCCGCGGGCTGGCCAAAGCCCAAAGCTGTTAGGTCTGGGGTGGCTTCTCGCCAAAGCGAGCGTGAAGGATCGGAGGCATTGTTTGAGTCGCGGTGGAGCGAGAGCGGAACCGGGACGAGGCCGGAGAGCCTGACTCTCGATCTGGCGGGTTGCCGGATCGAGAGACACGCCCAAATCAAAAAAGCCCCCCTTTTGTCAAAACCTGAGCGCCAAATTTCTGGTTAAGGAGGTATGCAAAACAAGAAGTTGATCGTGGTCTTGCTGACCACCATGTTGTGTACCCTCGCGGCCTGTAAATCCTACCTGAAAGAATTGCTGGATGCGGAAGAACCGAAACAAGTGTATCGCATTTTGCCGAGCAAGCAAGCCACTACTGGAGATCCTGAGGCCGGATTTCAGTACCTGATAGAAGGCGATTACATTGGAGGAGGCGTTCCGGTGGAAGCCTATGCTAAGTTCATGCTGGAAGAGCCGGATACGGTGCTGGGGAGAAGTGGGGTGGCGGAATTTCTGCCATTTACGAGCAATTCGTTTACGGCTTTTTCGGGGGCGGAAGTGATCAGTGGGAGTTGCTTTACGTGCCATGCCTCGCCCATGGGAGACAGCGTGATCTTCGGATTGGGAAATACCACGGCCAGCTATCAAAGTAACTTCAAGTTTCAGGTGGGACTGTTTAAGGGCATTGTCAAGCGAAAAGTGGGTAAAGATTCCCCGGAATGGGCTGCTTTCGAAACCTACATCAACTCTAATCTACAGGCCTTGCCGCGCATTGTTACTGACAATCCGGGGGTGAATCCGGCCTTTCGATTGGAGGAAGCCTATGCCACGCGTCGCAATCCCCATGACCTGACGTTCAGCGAGGAGGCTCAATTCAAGATGAGTCCGTATGTGGCGGCTTCTGATGTGCCGCCGCTGTGGAACGTGCGGAAAAAGGAGGCGCTTTATTACAATGGCATGGGACGGGGCGACTTCACCAAATTGCTCATGCAGGCTAGCACGCAGGGCATCAAGGATAGCACCGCCGCCCGAAAGGTGCAGCAGCGATTCGATGATGTGCTGGCTTGGCTGAATGAATTGGAGCCACCGAAGTGGCCCAGGGAGGTAGATGCTGGCTTGGCAGCCAAGGGGAAGCTCCTATTCGAAGCCAATTGTAGCAAGTGCCATGGGAAATATGGGGAGTTCCCTCAGTATCCGAATAAGTTGGTCCCGGTTGCAGAAGTCGGCACTGATCCGGTCTATGCCCAATATTTTTTGGAGCAATCGGGCCTGGCAACTTGGTACAACCAAAGCTGGTATGCGATGTCTGCGCCCCAATCGGAATTGAAGCCTTCGAATGGGTACGTCGCTCCACCACTTGATGGGGTGTGGGCGAGTGCGCCTTATTTGCACAATGGTTCGGTGCCTACTTTGGCCGCCTTGATTGATCCAGATTTACGGCCTGCCTTTTGGAGCCGGGAGGGTAAGGAGACCGAATATGATTTTGAAGCAGTGGGTTGGACCTACACTGCCAAGGAACGCGGCAAAGGCAAGGCCGTATATGACACCAGCCTGCCGGGCTATGGCAATCAGGGGCATACCTTTGGGGATACCTTGTCGGCACCTGATCAGCGAGCCCTGCTGGAATATTTGAAGACCTTGTAATGACCCACTACTGGCAAAATGATCTGGTCCGACTCCGTTCTTTGGAGCCGGAAGACTGGCAATTCTTCTACGATTGGAACTTGGAGACGGAGGACCAAATGAAGATGGATACGCTATGGTTCCCCACTTCTACCCAACACGTCAAACGCTGGATTGAGAAACAACTGGCGGAGACGATCTCGCGGGAAGAATGGTACTTCGTGATTGAAACGCTTGCGGGAGAGACGGTGGGCATGATCAATACCCGTGATTGCAAGGTGCACGACCGTCGTTTCAGCTATGGGGTAGGGGTGAGGCAAGCGTTTCGGGGAAAAGGCTACGCCAAAGCCGCCATTCAACTGGTGTTGGCGTACTACTTTCGGCACAAAGGCTATCAACGGGTGGAAGTAGAAGTCTAT
>JBCCCJ010000676.1:0-4224 GCA_039033615.1 Bacteroidota bacterium | reverse complement strand
TGAAAAGGGAATTTTTCGTGTTTTTCCAGGTGTAATCGAAAAAAAACCGTTATTTTTTCGATTATACTCGAAAAATCATGATTCCTCGCCAGATCCAAGCATTGATTGAAGCACGTTTGTTTCAAGGGAAAGCAATTCTCATCGTTGGCCCTCGTCAAGTGGGAAAGACGACCTTGCTCAGGCAGTTATTTGCAGGAGATGACCGAGTGAGATGGCTCAACGGAGATGATCCTGAAACCCTTCAATTGCTAGAGCAGATTACCTTAGCTCGTTGGAAGCAATTGATTGGGAGAAACCAGATTCTGGTATTGGACGAGGCGCAGCGAGTATCAAATATTGGGATAAAACTAAAATTGCTCACCGATCAGTTGCCCGAAATTCAGGTAATTGCTTCAGGGTCTTCGGCCTTTGAACTTGCCAATCAACTCAATGAACCCTTAACCGGGAGGAAATGGGCGTACCAGATGTTTCCCCTATCCTATCGAGAAATGGTTGAGCATACTGGATGGTGGGAGGAAAAACAGCAATTGGCTCAGCGCTTGGTGTTTGGATACTATCCTGAGGTCGTCAACCATCCATTAGATGCAAGAGAGGTATTGCAACAATTGGCGGACAGCTATCTGTTCAAGGATATTTTGCGCTGGGGCCAAATCAAAAAGTCCGATAAGTTGATCCAACTCCTGCAAGCCTTAGCCTTTCAACTAGGGAACGAGGTTTCTTATCTGGAATTGGCCAATACCGTGGGCATCGCAAGTGAGACGGTAGAATCTTACATCCAACTGTTGGAGAAGAGTTTCATCATTTTTCGCTTGCCCCCTTTGAGCCGAAACTTGCGCAAAGAACTCAAGACCAAACGAAAGATCTACTTTTATGACAATGGCATCCGCAACGCAATCATTGCTCAATTTCAGCCCGTAGAATTGAGAAACGACATAGGGGCGCTATGGGAAAATTGGCTGATCAGCGAACGGAAAAAAGTGCTTGCCTATCAACGAATTCCTGCGAATAGTTTCTTTTGGCGAACGCAAGATCAGCAAGAAATTGATTACATCGAGGAACGAAATGGGGCTTTCCATGCCTTCGAAATCAAATGGAATCTCAAAGCAAAAGTACGCTTCTCCAAAACCTTTCTGAGGGCTTACCCCGAACACACAACCACCATCCTAAATCGCGATCACTTTGAAACTTTCTTAGGAGTGGAAAAATAGGAAGTTGTTGGAATCGCTCAACTTCGGCAAATGTTCTTCCGCCCTAGTGCTGTGTCAATTGGTAAGTGATGGGTAGATGGTAGAGGATTTTTTTGCAGATCAAGGCGAAAAATCTGAGTTTGACGGGCCAAGCGAAGATTTTTTAACGCTGAGATGCGGAAAAAGACACGCCAGACACCCATCCACCAGTAGTTGACAAAGCACTAGAATCCTTCAAAGGAAGGTGGCTACTTCCTGCCTCTCTCTGGCCTGCCTGTATTCAGGCCGGGTTCTCTCCAGATACTCCTCGACCAGAAAACCATTGATAATCAGCAGCAGCAGGACACTGGCGAGTAGAAATATGGGGACGATCACCTCATTCTTTTCCAGTTCCCCAATCCCAACCAACTCCTACTCCCTTGTTGAGGAACGCTCAAAAAACACCTTGGACCATTTCACTTGTTCTTTCTTCCCAGTTTTTCGTCAAAAAAACCTCATTTGGCCCGCCAAACTCGGTTTTCCTTCCTCAACCTGGAAAAAAATAACGGCGCGAAAAGGGGAAGTTATTTTTCGAGTGTTCCTAAGTTACAAGTTCAATCTTTGGTCAACCTATGTTAGGTAAGCACATTTTGACCCTTGATCCCTGCCCCCTGAACCCTGTTTTCCCTGCCCTCATCCCTCCAATTCCTCCATCAATTCCAGCCAGCGATCAGATTTGGTGTCGAGTTCGGTGGAGACGCTTTCCAGTTCTTTGGAAAGCTCCTGGATGCGCTCAAAGTCAGAACCAGCCGCGTTGAGTTGCTCGGTGAGTTCCGCTTTTTTGGCTTCGAGGGAATCAATCAACTCCTCCAATCCGTCGAATTCGCGCTGATCTTTGTAGGAAAGTTTCCCCTTCTTTTTGGGCTTAGGAGGGGGCGGTACGGCGGCTTCCTTTTTCGGACTAGCCGCGTCTGAGTTCGAAGCCGGGGAAGCTTCCTTCTCCACCTTCCGATCCCGGAATTGGGAATAGCTGCCGGGAAAATCGCTGATCTTGCCATCCCCCTCGAACACAAAGAGGTGATCCACCAGCCGATCCATGAAAAAGCGGTCGTGGGTAACCACCATCAAGCAGCCCTCGAAATGATAGAGAAATTCCTCCAGCCGCCGCAAGGTCACCAAATCCAGGTCATTGGTCGGCTCATCAAGGATGAGAAAATTCGGATTCGTCATCAGAATCCGCAGCAGGTGCAAGCGCCGCCGCTCTCCCCCGCTGAGGGTCTCGATCAGGTTGCTGTGGGTATGGCGGGGAAAGAGAAAATGCTCCAGCAATTGGGCCGCAGAGATCGTCTGACTCTTGCTCATTTCCACCGCTTCGGCGATTTCCGTCACCGCCTCGATCACCCGCTGATTGTCGCGAAAGGTCAGACCTGACTGCTGGTAATAGCCAAACACGATGGTTTCGCCTACCCGAATTTTGCCAGAATCCGGTTCCTCGCCCCCGGTGAGCATGCGAAGGAAGGTGGTCTTCCCCACTCCATTGGGACCGATGATGCCCACCCGATCCCGCCGCCCGAAGGTATAGGTAAAATTCTCCACCAACTTCAGGTCGCCATAGGCCTTGCGCAGGTGCTTGATCTCCATGGTCTTGCCTCCGATGCGACGCCCCTTGACCTGTAATTGCACCGGAAGATTGGGGGGACGAAATTTCGCCTTTTCGCCCAGGACGTGAGCGGCTTCGATCCGGGATTTAGATTTGGTGGTCCGCGCCTTGGGCGAACGACGCAGCCATTCCAGTTCTCGCTTGAAGAGGCTCCGGTTTTTCTCCGACTCCATCGCCTCCAGGTTTTCGCGCTCGTCCTTCTTTTCCAGGAAATAGGCGTAGTTTCCTTTGTAGCGGTAAATGCGGCCCTGATCCAGCTCATAGATCTCGTTGGTGATGGCATCGAGGAAATAGCGGTCGTGCGTCACCAGCAAGAGACTTTGTTTGCTGGTTCCCAGGAACTTCTCCAGCCATTCGATGCTCTCCAGATCGAGGTGATTGGTCGGCTCATCCATGATGAGTAGGTCGGGCTTGCCGATCAGCGCCTGCGCCAAAGCAACCCGCTTGCGCTGCCCACCCGAGAGTTCCGAAACCTTTCGGTCGAGGAAATCCACCTCCAGTTTGCTGAGAATGGTGCGGATCTGCACCTCAAATTCCCAGGCACCCTGGGCCTCGATTTCAGCCGTTACCTGTTCCAGGCGAGCTTGTTCCACCGCTCCTTCCAGACTGCCCGACATGAGGCGCTCATACTCCGCCAGCAATTGCACCGCTGGCTGATCCGAGGAAAACACCACCTCCTCCACCGTCATCTCCTTCGGCAAATTCGGGTCCTGCGACAAAAACGCCACCCGGATGCCCTTGCGCACCGTGACCTTTCCCCCATCCGGCGCATCCACCCCCGCGAGAATCCGCAAAAGACTGGATTTGCCACAGCCATTGACCCCGATGAGAGCCACCTTCTGCCCCTGGTCCAGCCCAAAGCTCATGTCCTCAAATAAAGTCTTCTCGCCGTATCGTTTGGCGAGATTCTCCGCCGAAAGGTAATTCATGCCACAAAGATAGAAGCTTTCTGGTAGAAAAAGAGGGGTAGCATTCTGAGGTTTTGGACCTGTGGTTGAGAGCTGATTAAATGTAAAACCGAAGAATGAAACATGTAAAATGACAAAGTCGAAGCATCGGGCGATATCGCCAAAGGGGATTCGGTGCATGCATTGTAGGGGCGATCTTACCCATCAGCCACAGGCCCAAGCCTCCGCCCCCCTCGCCAAGCCCGTGCGCCGGACCGAGGGGGGCGGTTTTCGCAGAAAACGGGGGGTACCGTCCCCCCGCAGCCAAAGGCTGCTGTCCCCCTTGTGCCAGCGCAAAAGCCAACCCAAGGGGGGCAGGACCTACTGGGCAGTGCCAAGAATCAAGTCGCTTGACTTTGTCAAGTTTAACTTTCTACCGATTTTATTCGGACCTATCACCTTGCCAAAGGGAACATGACTCCGCCCCCCTCGCCAAGCCTGCCGCGCCGGA
>JBCCCJ010000675.1:0-4226 GCA_039033615.1 Bacteroidota bacterium | reverse complement strand
TCCTCCATGGTACCAAACTCTGGCATGATGCGATAGTAGTCGCTGATGTCGTAGCCATTGTCATCGTTGGGCGACTGATAAACGGGGCTGAGCCAAATCATATTGACGCCCAGTTCATGGAGGTAGGGAATCCGCTGAATGATTCCGGGGAGATCGCCGATGCCATCTCCATTGCTGTCCTGGAAGCTGCGGGGATACACCTGATAGATGACCCCTTCTTTCCACCAAGTTCGGTTCATAGTCCTGAAGTGTAGTCTGGTTCGTTGTTCAAGGAGAAAAGAGGAATATAAAAGAAAGGATATGTGTATGGAAGCCTGAAAAACCCGTAATCGTTCCCGTGAACGATTGCGAAGCTTGAGTTTTTTTTGCCTAGTTTTGCGGCAAAATTCAGATCCTTATGGCAAGCTTTTTTTATCTAGAGACCTGTAGCACCTGCAAGCGCATCCGCCAGGAATTGGCCTTTGGTCCAGAAGTAGAATTGGTTGAAATCAAGTCTCAAAGCATCAGCGAAGAACAAATTGATCTCATGAAGACCCTCGCAGGATCTTATGAAGCCCTATTCAGTCGTCGGGCTATGAAATATCGCGCGATGGGCTTGCATGAACAGGAATTGAGGGAAGCAGACTATCGTCGGCTGATCCTGGAGGAATACACCTTCCTCAAGCGGCCGGTGTTGATTCTGGATGACCAAATCTTCGTGGGTAATACCAAAAAGGTCGTCGCAGCAGCCAAAGAAGCGCTGGGAGGAAGGTAGCGGCAGTGGCAGGAGGGAGGGAGCAGACGTGGTAGCGATTGGCAGTGGCAGTAGCAGAATAGAGAGATTGGGGCAATCTGTTGTCAAATGAGGTTACCTGAAGCGTTTTGGGTTGCCAACTTGGTTGTTTCCATCCACTTGGTCCTCCCCTTTCCAATCATTGCCGGACTTTGGTTCGGCAGGGAGTTTTTCATCTCCTTCAATATTATGATTTCTCTTACTATCGGATGAAAAATATTTTCCTGAAATATGAATTTTTATCTTATTTTTCTGTGGCCATAGTTTTTTTACCTATAACCCCTTCCTGTTATGAATGATGGAATGATCGGCGAAGTACGCATATTCTCTGGAAACTATGCCCCCAGAGGGTGGCTGCCTTGTGAGGGCCAATTTCTGGAGATTCGCAACAATCAAACCTTGTTTTCCATTTTGGGTACCATGTATGGAGGGGATGGAAGAATGAATTTCGGGATCCCGGATCTCCGAGGAAGGGTGGCAGTCCATGCCGCAAACGGAGAGGCTGGAAGTGAGATGCCTTCTATCCCGCTTGGTCAGAAATTGGGGATGGAGGAGATGACGCTTACTGAGAGAAACCTTCCGGCTCATACTCATCAGGTGTCGATCAAGCTCAAAGCCACCGATCAAGATGCCAACCACGATAATCCTGATGGCAGGGTGATAGCCAAAGATCGGGGACAACCGACTTACAACCAGTCTCCTGCCAACGTAGATATGGCTCCTGGTAGCCTGGACATCACGGTAGGATATACAGGTCAAGGAGAGCCATTCTCTCTCCTGGCGCCCAGTCTTGGCATTGGTTATTACATCTGTTTCGAGGGTGCCTATCCTGCTCGGGGCTAACTGTTTTTTTCACCTTTATTTATTTCTCATGAATCCAGTACTTGGAGAAATTCGAATGTTTGCCGGTAATTTTGCCCCTGCCGGATGGGCCTTTTGCAATGGGCAGATGATGGAGATTGCCCGAAACCAACACTTGTTTGAGGTGTTGGGCACCATGTATGGAGGGGATGGCAAAACCTCATTTGCGCTCCCAGATCTACGGGGGCGTACTCCCGTCGGCAGTGGGTACGGACCGGGTCTTCCCTCCTTTCGCCAAGGAGATTCCAGAGGCAGAGCGGAAGTTACCCTTACCCAACGGGAAATGCCGAGCCATTTCCACTCAGTCAGCGGTAAAATCCTAGCGACCGACGATAGGGCAGATACTCGTGATCCTGATGGGGCCGCTTTTGCCAATGATCGGGGTACCTATACCTATCGCACCAATGCAAGTGCGAATGTCAGCATGCAGGAAGACAGCATTCAAGGGAGCTTGGGAGAAGTTGGTGCAGGTCTCCCTTATTCTAATTTTCAACCAAGCCTTGGTTTGAACTTCATCATCAGCTTAAGAGGGAGTTTTCCAAGCCCACAATAACTCATCCCTCAACGATTAATCCCAGATTCAGATGGACGGAACTATTGGAGAAATTCGCTTTTTTGCAGGCCAGAATGCCCCCCAAAACTGGGTTTTTTGTGAAGGCCAACTCTTACCCATTAGTCAACATCAAGCCCTATTTTCCTTAATCGGAACCAGATATGGAGGAGATGGTCGTACGAGCTTTGAATTGCCGGATTTACGGGGGCGGGTAGCGGTAGGGACGGGAAGAGGTTCTGGACTAAGAGAAATTCCAGCAGGCCAACAAATGGGCAGGTGGGGTAGGATCCTAAGCGAGGCAAATCTGCCTCCTCATACTCACCCAGGCCAATTCGTCTTACGAGCCAACAATCAACCTTCGACTACCACTGACCCCACCAATGCGATCAGCGGATACGAAGGAGGGGGATTCAGCTATGATCGAACTAACACCAATCTCAATGTACAGCTCGCAGATGACTCCCTAGAGATCGCCAATGATACGACCTATCGTAGCGGTGGTAGCATGGACTATGAAAATTACCAGCCTGTACTGGCGATACGGGCGATCATCTGCCTGTATGGTCCATATCCTTCACGACCCTAGGGCTGTGTCCTGCCAAACAGGTCGGTATTAGAATAACAAGATCCCCGCCGATAGGGAGAGGGTCAAGCCGATCCCACCTTGAGCCCAACCCAGATTGTCGATGATGTTGAGATTCGCCCAATTGGGGCCTAGGGTCTGATGGGATCCCTCCAGATATGGCGCATACTCCTCGGTGTCTTCATACCAAGTAGCCATATAGCCCACGGCCAACTCCAGGCTGATCCGATCTAGGACCACCCATTGGTGCCCGATCCCGAATTCCCACTGGATCCCCGGTAGGTTGCGGAGGTGGAAAGATGTTTCGGAAAATATCTCTTCTCCAGTGGCATCGCTTCGTTCTCGTATGTTTTTTGAGCCTTTCAATTGAGCTCGATCTCGGCCGTACCTCAGGTACATAAACCTCCCGAGGGGAGCTGGGAGACCTCGACGGAAGTACTTTCTTGCTTCGATAAAAAATACCTGATTGGAGGCCGTCAGGGAGTTGAAGTTGTCGCTCCGATACCCCCCAATGTTTTGGCTAAAATCCCGATAGCCCACCATGATGCTAGCATTGCGTAGCAATACCGTTTCTAAGGCCAGGCTCCTTCCGGTGCGATTGGGCAAAAGCAAGGAGGAAACATCTGATTTCAAGACAAACCTTCGTCCCCGAAATCCACTTACCTGAGCCGAGAGAGAAGTGGCCAACAAGCAGCCAACCAACCAACATATCAACCTTTGCTTCATCTGATGTTACGTTTCATTCCTTTAAAACTATCGTACACAACCGCGTCGAGTTTGGTCGTACCACTATTGCCCTTTACCTCCCGTACCTCCCGGTATAGCACCTCACCACTTTGGATGTCTACCAAGACCGAATAATAGATGAATTGACTTCGGGGAACCAGCAGATCAAAAAAGATGATCGGAGGAAATAGCAACCAACAGCAGAGGTTTGGGCGCGTGGTTCTGTCTATGACATTGATCAAGCCATGAATGGCAAAATATTGCGTGCCATACCTATCGGATAATTTGCCAAATCCAGGATCAAACACTGGATTGATCGAAAAGGAGCGGGTAACTGGTGCAGAGCGTAAGGAAAAAAAGGAAGTACGGCTCCCCTTCTTCTGGTCACTTTCCACTTCCTGTAAAAAATTTGCGGAGAGAATCTGTCGCTTCAGCGGCAGAATGTCATTGAAATAGTCCACTCCAGAACTCAGCAATTCATCTCGGTCTATTACCTCTAGGTCAATCTTGGCCTTTTCGGCGTTGGCAAGCAGTCGCTCATTGAATTTGGCTTCCCGAACATCGGACTTCAGATAAATGTCTTCTTTGGATTTTCTGGTATTCAGGTGCAGGAGGCTGGGGTCAATGGTTACGATTTTCTGGATGCGGTGGCCTTCGACAAAGTTGGCATTCCGCTCCACGATCATGCTGCCGTTTCTCCTGGCACAGGAACTTCCCAGACTGATCACCAG
>JBCCCJ010000674.1:0-4227 GCA_039033615.1 Bacteroidota bacterium | reverse complement strand
TCTAGGCCGGACATCTCTGGCATCATCCAGTCACATAGGATGAGGTCCGGTCGGGTACTGTTCACAAATTCGAGGGCAGGGAGGGCACGATTGAAGACCTTTACGTCAAATCCTTCGCGCATGAAGTTGTATTCGTACAGATCCAACAAATCTTCCTCGTCGTCTACAATCACCAGCAAGTGTTTTTGCATACTTATCAATCTCTTCACGCGGCCAAAAATTTATACCCTACTCCTTTGATCGTTACGATGTACGAGGAACCGATCTTTTCGCGCAGCTTTCGCACGTGTACATCGACGGTACGATCGGTCACATGGATATTGTCCCAGATTTGTACCAAGAGCTCCTCTCTGCTGAAGACCTTTCCAGGCTTGGTCGCGAGAAAGCTCAACAACTCAAATTCCTTGCGGGGCAAGGCAATGCTGTCCCCATCTTTTTTCACGACATACTCATCTCGCAGGATTTCCAGGTCATGGATTCGAATGAGGTTGTCTTGATCCAAACTTCCGCCATTCCGCCGTTTGAGTAAGGCCTTGACCCGGCTTTTGAGCACACGTGGTTTGATGGGTTTGGTGATGTAATCATCTGCTCCGGCTTCGAAGCCAGCGACTTCGGAGTACTCTTCCGAGCGGGCGGTCAAAAAGACAATCAAGGTATCGTTGAGTCCCGGCTGGGACCGCAGCGCCATGCAGGTCGAAACTCCGTCCATTTTGGGCATCATGATGTCCAGAATGATCAAGTCGGGCCGATAGCCTTCTACCAAATGAAGGGCTTCTTCTCCGTTCCGAGCCTGGCGAACTTTGTAGCCTTCTGATTCAAAATTGTAGGTCAACAGCTCAAGGATATCATCCTCGTCATCTACAATCAATATGTTGGGTTCTGCTTGAATCATCTGCTTGGGATAGGTTTGCACGGACAAATGTTGTGCATTTTCAGCAGGCGAAAAAGACCCCCAAAGCATTTTTACAGAATGATAACAAAGGCTTAACAAAGTGGCTGGGAATCAGGGAGAATCTGGTTTGGGAGGGCTATTTGTTTTCCATTTCCTTTGTTTCATTTTATCATTGAATCATTCATATCATTCTTATGCTAGCGTAATCCAGGCTTAGTGTCGCCTGCCGCGGGCCTCCCTTTCTTGACGCCAAGAAAGGGAGCAAAGAAGCGCCGAAGCCCCATGCAACACTCAATGCCGCCCCAGCACCTCGGGCTTCGTGGCCAACCCGCCGTTGTGGTGATGGCTGCGCCAGAGAAGGATGACCTAAATCATTGGCGGAGCAATCTCGCGTAGGCTCACTTCTTGCCCCGCATGACAAAGGTTGCTAGGTTTCTCAGCAAGGGAAGCGTCTCAACTACCTCTCCTCTGGCTTTTCCAGCTATCACCAGCGCCAGAAGGAATCATAGTCTTTCGCCAAAGCCTTGGCTCGATAGTGGAACAAATGATCCGGGTCGTCCAGCATCTTTTGAAGCAAGGGACGAACTTCCTCTTCAGGCTGATTGCTACCAATCAGGGCGAATAACTGGAATGATTCCCAAACCTGTGGGAGATTATGAGCAGGTTCCGGCCCCCTTCCCTCCGAACTTGTTCCTTCACTCTCCAAGATCATACTTTCAATATAAAAGGCCAATTTTTTGGACGACTCCCTCTCTACTTCCTCTGTCAATCCGGGGATGAAATCCCACCACCCTATGTCCACAGGCAGGTTCTTCAAATGCCATTCCTCTGTAGCAGGCATATGTCGCTCCACGATCGCTCGGCCACTGTATTGAGACGTCTGCCAATTCACCCACAGGGCGAGAAGGGCTGGCAAAAACAAGCCTCCCACCAATTTCCAGGGGATAGGACTCTTGGCCCAGGAGAGGGCATGATTGCTCGTGGGCTCAGATGAATGCGCTTCCTGCAGCAAGCCCAGGTTCTGGAGGTAGTTCCACTGGCGGGACCAGTGGGGATCATCCGGATGCAAGGCGGCTTGTTGGCGCACTTCTTCGATCAGTCTTTGGCGATAAGCCGGACTGTCTTCCGGAAGGTCCATTTCCTCCAGCAATTCCAACACCGCTTCCCGGGCCATTTGCTGGGTGTTTGGATCTATTTCAGCCAATAGTTGCGCCTGAATTTCGGAAGAAATATGCCCCTCCTGATACCAGGGCAGGCGAGACAATTTCTGAAGGTCGGCAAAGCTCAGCTTTGCAGCACTTCCTTGACCATGGACCGCAACGGGGACCTGCTGATTCACTTGCTGATCCAATTTTCGTTGGACCTGGAGCCCTATCTGCCAATTGGTAGTGGGAAGCACCGCACTTGCCGCCACCATCTCGAAGAGACGATCTCCCAGGAAATCACGGGCTTCCTGCATGTTGTTCAAGTCGTAGTCCTGCCAGTTGGGCTTTCCTGTAGCTTCTATGAGGGCTTGCCGTTGGAAGGCTTCCCAGTCGCTATCCTCCTTGCCCAATAGAGCCTCAGCCAATCCCTCTTGGGTACTCATGTCCAAATCCATCAAGCGGAATTGCTGTTGGAGGGCGCGCTCCCGGAAACTCCAGCGCGGTAGCGGCTCAGGGGTAAAGAAGATCACCTTCTCCCACGCCAAAAAAGCATCCTCCACCCAATCATGGAGCTGTTTGCTGACCGGATCAACCAGATGGGTTCCTTTGCCAAAGATCAATAAACGACGATGTCCATAGCGGGAAGCTAGGTCTTCCAGGGAATATTCGGCGGTATGCTCGCTTTGGTAACACTCGCGGGGATCATTTCGGTAATGCCATATGTCCAGCGCCACCCCTTCTCGCTCTAGCAAGTGCAGCAAACTGGCAAAGAGCTTGCCTTCCATCTGAGAAGGGCCTGCTTCATCCACCAGCACCAAATACTCCGGCACATGTTCCTGATGGAGATATTTCAAATCCGGGAAGCCGCCCGCCCGCACCGTCGCGTAAAGCGTCGAAGCCACGTGTAGATCGCGCCGATTGCCAGATTCGGGCAGTTGAAGGCGCTGAGCCAATTCCACCAAAGCGGGCTCTGCTTGAATCTGATCCAGCTGGTCTGAGAAATTCAGTTGCTCCGGTCCTTCCTTTCGATCCCGAAATTTATGCTGCATCGGCACCAAGAGGAGGCGTCTTCGATGGTAGTACAACAGGCCCTCGATTCCGAAAATGGCCAAAACCGCCAGCAAGAAGATCAGCAATTTGATGGCTTGCTGTTCAGCAGCTTGCTGGGTCTGAGCATTGGTGAGCAAAGAGACTTTTCCAAAAGAGGCAGGAAGGACGATAAAATGTTCCGCTTTGGAGGGTGCTCCAGCATCTGTCCCCAAAAAGACTTTCACCTCGGCTATTGCGCTTGCGTCGAACAGGTGAGAAACCCGGTTCCCTACGATGGTTCTGCCCTCGATTTCCCAGCGCAATTGCTGTTTCTTCAGGTATCGCATCCATATAGGTTCCTTTCCATCACCATCGACCAGATAAAATTCCACTGGATTCCCGGCCACCAGTTGCCCGCTGCTTTGGATGCGCATATTTTCCCAGTGAGAGGGCGAGGAAATGCTCTGGTGTTGGTTTTGAGTTGAAGGCTTTTCAGTGGGATCAAGGAAGGCTGAGATGTCTTCAGGGTTTTGATCATCCAACGCTTCCAGCGCCAGCGCTTCTTTCTCGCGCTGCTCGTCTATGTCTTGCTGCATGTCCCAGGTTTGCCAGCCATGCCAAGTGAGAATCAACACTATTCCCAGGGCATAATACAAGAGCCGGAGTCGATTGGTCTTCTTTTTCACTGCTTCCTCTGTGGGAATCGCTACCTCCTTCACCTGAATCGGCGCCCAGTTGTGAATCATGAATTCCTGAAACACCCGCTGAAAACGCGCTTGTTCCTCCGGCGTCTTGGCAATCAGAGGCCCCAAAATGCGGCGCAATTCCTCTGGCTCTTCCAAATACTCCGCTCCAAACTGGTGCAGCACCTGCTGAATCCTGATTTGTTCAGAAGGGTCCAACCGAAATCCGGCTTGCTGAAGTTGTGCGAGGAGGCTGTGTAAGGGAAGGTTCATGGTACAGGTTTTGGGGTTTGGGTTTTGGGTTTTGGGTTCTGGGTTTTGGGTTTTGGGTTCTGGGTTTTGGGTTTTGGGTTTTGGGTTTTGGGTTTTGGGTTTTGGGTTCAAGGTAGCGCGAAATTGTATTTCGCAAAGGCTCTATTTCGTAGAGAAGTCCCCTTGCAGAGCTGGTTGGATGGCGGGAAAGCAAAGGAGGTTTGGG
>JBCCCJ010000673.1:0-4236 GCA_039033615.1 Bacteroidota bacterium | reverse complement strand
GCGCCGCCATAGGCCACGAACGTTGGTTGTGTCCTGCCAGAAGTTATAGACCAAGCCGTCGCGAATCACGCCATAAGGAATGCGCTCATCGGACGTCAGCACGGTCATTGCTTTGTCGAGGTTGTCCTTGTACAGCGCGCTGTGAAAGCCAGGCATTTTCTCTACTTTTGAACAACTAATCCTCACTCCGATATGAGCACAGCAACATACGATTTCGGCATGGTAGGCCTGGGGGTCATGGGCCGCAACTTTTTGTTAAACGTAGCCGATCATGGCTACTCGGTGGTCGGTCTGGATACCGATCCAGAAAAAGCTTCGGCTTTGGAGACCGAAGCCGGAGATCACGCTGCGATGGGAACAACTTCAGCAGAAGCTTTCATTCAGGCTTTGAAACCACCCCGCAGAATCATGCTGTTGGTCCCTGCCGGAAAAGTCGTGGACATCGTGATTGGGGATTTGCTGCCCCACTTAGAAAAGGGCGACCTCATCATCGACGGGGGCAACTCTCATTTTGAAGATACCGATCGTCGGTTGCCGGAATTGGCAGAAAAAGGCATTGACTTCTTGGGAGTTGGCGTTTCTGGTGGAGCGGAAGGTGCCAGAAGAGGGCCTAGCATCATGCCGGGTGGTAGCCCCGAGGCGTATGAAAAAGTAGCTCCCATCCTGGAGGCTGTGTCTGCCAAAGTAGGGACAGATCCTTGTGTGGCCTATATGGGGCATGGCTCGGCAGGGCATTATGTCAAAATGGTCCACAACGGGATCGAATATGCGATGATGCAGTTGCTGGCAGAGAGCTATGATTTGCTCCAGCGGGTCGGGGGCCTCAGCAACGAGCAATTGCAGGAAACCTATACCCGCTGGAACGAAGGAGCGTTGCAATCCTTTCTGGTAGAAATTACCGCTGAGATTTTTGCGCAAAAAGACGATCTCACCGACGGAGATCTCGTGGATGCGGTGCTCGACAAAGCCAAACAAAAAGGCACAGGCAAGTGGACCTCACAACACGCCTTGGACCTGGGCATTCCGGTTCCTAGCATAGATGCAGCCGTGACCATGCGGGGCCTTTCAGCCTTCAAACAAGAGCGACAGAAATTGTCAGCGCACCTTGATCTGAGCTTTCCTACTCCAGCGGTGGATCAGCAGGCCTTTGTAGATCAGGTGGAAAAAAGCTTGCTCTTCGCTTTCATTCTCTGCTATGCGCAGGGATTGGCCTTGCTGGCAGAAGCTTCAGAAGAAAAGGACTTTGCCTTGAATATGGAAGCCATCGCCCGGATTTGGCGAGGCGGGTGCATCATACGAGCGGCGCTGCTCGAAGACATTCGTCAGGCATTCGATCAGGAGGAAGGATTGGCCAACCTGCTTCACTCCCCGGTCTTCATGGATCGACTGAAAGCAGGACAAGCCGCTCTGCGTCAAGTATTGATTCCTGCCATACAGGCTGGGGTGCCGACCCTGACTTTTTCCAGTGCGTTGGCGTATTTTGACTCCTACCGGACGGGTCGCTTGCCCTTGAATTTGGTGCAGGCCCAGCGGGATTTCTTTGGCTCGCACACCTACGAGCGAGTAGATCGGGAAGGCATCTTCCACACCGAATGGGGGCAGTAGGCCTTTTTCCCTGCCACAAAAAAATCAGGGAACGGTAGAAAACACATCTAACGATTCAGATGCTTCCTACCGTTCCCTGAAAAATGCTTTTTCTCCGCTTCTGCTTACCAGAAGACCGAGAAGTTGATGCCTACGGTAGAGCCCGTGAAGAAGCTTGATTCTGTGCTCAATTCCTGGAAAACGTCCGTTTGTGCAACCGGAACCACATTGGTAGGATCTCCGCCTGGGATCAGACTTCCGGTAGTGGCAACCCGCACATCTCCACCTTCACGGCGGTAGAGGTAGCCGATGGCGTATTCTGCCCCAATGGCGATTTTCTCCGTAAAGAAATAGTTGAATCCGCCCAGGATGTTGAAGCCTACGCTGATCCCACCAGCCCTATTGACCTTGGTGTTGAGATCTTCCCGGTACACCGCGATGGCATCAGCGGTTACGCGCTGGTAGTCGAGGTCTATCTCGTTTTCGGTTGCTCCTTTGAAGCCGAACAACAATTCAGCCCCAACATAAGGATCCAGGCGACTGGCGTCTGCATTCAAGTGATATTCTGCCCCAGGGCTGAAGCTGAAAGTAGCTCCACTCTGACGAGTTACCGTAGCAGAGTCAATCCGCAGCGGCTCTCCAAAACGAACAGAATCGATATACTGGTCGCTGAATTCCGCGGAATTGCCACCCACGTTGGCACCGATCCGAGCCCGAACCGCCAGTTGATCAGAGATGAAGTAGCGACCCATGACTTCAGGGGTTCCGAAAGCGTCTTGGTTCCACTCACGCAAAGACACATCGTTCAAGCCGGTCACCCGAAAGCCAAGACTGATGTCTCCTGCTACCGGTTTGTTCTGCGATAGACCTACCTGAACGAGACCGATCAGGATCAACAGAATAGTAATCAGGTTTTTCATGAATTTAGGATTGATAGTTCGAGGAATAGTTGTTCAGGAAAAGCCATACTTTCCCAGCAAAGGCACAAACTTACAAGCTTTTAAGGATTGTATTTCGAATTCATTCTTGGCCAATCGAATCACCACTTTCATCTGTTGTTGATCTAAACTCCCTACCGGAGCGATCAATCTCCCGCCGATGGCCAGTTGTTGCTTCAAGGCTTCTGGCACCCGGGGGGAAGCCGCCGTCAGCAAGATGCGTTCATAGGATTGGTAGCGTGGCCACCCTTGGGAACCATCTCCCACCATCAACTTGGGCTGAAACCCCAAGGCATCCAGCCGTTCTTTGGCTTCCCGATGCAAACGAGGGTGTAGTTCCACCGAAAATACTTTCAGCTTCATGGCACACAGCACGGCAGTTTGATAGCCAGATCCGGTCCCAATTTCCAGCACCTTCATTCTCGGTTTGAGTTGTAGCAATTGGGTTTGATATGCCACTGTGAAAGGTTGGCTGATGGTCTGTCCGTCGGCGATGGGCAGCGCTTTATCCAAATAGGCTTCATCCCCAAATACCCCTTCTACAAATTGATGTCGAGGGATGGACTCCATAGCAGTCAGGACTGCCTCATCGGTGATGCCTTTCAGCGCCAATTCTTCGATCAAGCGGCGGCGCAAGCCTTTATGTTTGAAAGTATCTAGCAATGAGGGAGGTTCGTTAGGCGCACAAAGCTACACAATCTCTGCTGGAATTTCAGGTTTTTCCAAGGATTCGCTACCAATCACCTGACAATTGGAGAACAAAATTCCCTCCCAATCGGTTGCTCACCTATCCTATCGGGACGCACCTTCTCAGCTTTTTTTCTTGGGTGAAATGGCGTTACTTTGCAGCTCCATTTTCGTCCCCCATTTATCGTTTGATTGATTCTCTCATGTTACAACATCCGGATTCATTTGAAGACCGTCACTTGGGACCATCCCCCGCTGACGTTCAGGAAATGCTGACTACTATCGGGGCAGATTCGCTGTCTCAATTGATGGATCAAACCCTTCCTTCTCCGATCAGGCTTACCGAAAGCCCGCAAGGTTGGGACGCAGAATCTGAGTTTGAATATCTCAAGCGTCTTCGGACCATTGCACAGCAGAATCAAGTGCTGACTTCTTACATCGGTCAAGGCTATTATGATTGCATCACCCCTTCGGTCATTCTGCGGAATATTTTCGAGAATCCCGGTTGGTACACGCAATACACTCCTTACCAGGCAGAGATTTCTCAAGGCCGCTTGGAAGCATTGCTGAATTTCCAAACCATGGTCAGCGACCTCACGGGTCTTCCCGTAGCGAATGCCTCTCTGCTAGATGAGGGAACCGCAGCTGCAGAAGCCATGAGCATGGTATATGGTCAGAAGCAGAAAAAAGACCGCAAATCTACGGCCAGCATCTTTCTGGTAGCGGATAGCTGTTTTCCCCAAACCATTGAAGTGGTCCAAACCCGGGCCGAAGCGGTAGGGTTAGAAGTGCAGGTGGTCCCGGTAGAAGAAATGGAAATCACGGATCAGGTCTTTGGGGCGTTGGTTCAATACCCTGACGCGTTGGGAGAAATTCGCCATTACCAGCAATTGGCAGAGCAACTCCATGCGCAGAAAGCCTACTTAGTGGTCGCTGCTGATCTGTTGGCCCTGACCTTACTCGAAGCGCCAGGTAGCTGGGGCGCAGATGTGGTGGTCGGTTCTTCGCAACGCTTTGGTGTTCCCAT
>JBCCCJ010000672.1:0-4237 GCA_039033615.1 Bacteroidota bacterium | reverse complement strand
GGAATTTTCTGCAGGAAGGGCAAGACCAAGGACATATTCATCCCGAGGTCAACGTGGATCTCCTGATGTTTTTCACCGAGCAGATGCGCCAATGGATCAGCAATCCTCAATTGATGCAGTTGTATCCCGATCCCCAAACCAGAGTTACCGAATTGACTCGCTTTCTCTTCTACGGCATTCATCAACCTCCGACTGACTCCCATTGATCATGAAATCCCTGCTCCCATACCTCTTCTGCCCCCTCCTTTTCCTTCCTTTGGCTCTTTTTGGGCAAAAAGGGCCGGAGTTTTCGGGGCAGATTTCTGTATGGGGCAGCTACAATCCCGATCAGGAGTTGAACATGTTTTATGGGGGGCGGTATCTTCCAGAGCTTGCCTACTCGGTTGGAAAAGAAGACAGCCAGCAGGTGGCCATCGAAATATCTGGCAACGTCTTTGGGAATGCCTTTGTGCGGCCCTTTGACACCGCAGCCACCTCGGCCAGCATTCGTCCCTATCGGGCCTTTGTCCGCTATTCCACTCCCCAGACCGAACTGAGAGTAGGCTTACAAAAAATCAGTTTTGGATCGGCAGCCATTTTGCGGCCCCTGATGTGGTTCGACCAGATCGACCCCCGCGATCCTTTGCAGATCACCAACGGAGTGTGGGGCGTGTTGGGAAGACATTATTTCCTCAACAATGCCAATGTGTGGGTATGGGTACTCCAAGGCAACGACCAACCCAAGGGCTGGGAATCGCTCGGCAGCAATGGCAGCACCCCGGAATTTGGGGGGCGCTTTCAATATCCTGTCAAGCAAGGAGAGATCGCGCTTTCGGCCCACCGACGAGTGGTGAATGCGGAACATCTAGGGCTGAACATTCCCACTCCGGATCGGGTGGCAGAAAATCGCATCGGTCTGGACGGCAAATGGGACCTCAAAGTCGGACTTTGGTTCGAGGCTTCTTATACCCAAAAAGCGCGTCCGGTCGGTCTGCTCACCAATCAACTGGCCACCAATGTAGGCATTGATTACACCTTTGGCATTGGGAATGGGCTCAACGTCAGAGCCGAGCAACTCACCTTCGCCTTCGGAGAGACGAGGGAGGACCTATTCGTTGGAAGCACCCTGGTGGCTGGGACCCTCTCCTACCCTTTTGGGATGTTCGCTACCCTGAGTGGAGTGGTCTACTATGACTGGACAAACGAGGCACTATTCAATTTTCTCAACTATCAATATCAATTCCCGGCATTCTCTCTGAACGTCATGGGCTATTGGAATCCCCAAAACACCCAGCTCATCCAACAAAACGAGGGGGCCAATCCCTTCGGAGGAAAAGGCGTACAGATCATGCTGGTTTTCAACCACTAATACAGATTCCCTATGGAACACTCGCCCATCATTCAACTCACCGATCTGGTCAAGCAATTTCCAGTCGGCAAGGGCTTTTTTACTGCTCTGAAGAACATCAACCTGAGCTTTGGCAAAGGAGAGTTCGCCGGGCTGGTCGGCCCAAGTGGCTCAGGGAAAACCACCATGCTCAACATCATTGGCTCTCTCGATAGTCCAAGCGAGGGCACAGCCATGGTCATGGGTAAGGACGTAGGTTCTCTCACACATAAACAAGCGGCAGCCCTGCGAAATGAGCACATTGGCTTTATTTTCCAGGAGTACAATTTGCTGCCAGTCTACACGGTCTTCGAAAATGTCGAATTCGCCCTTCTGCTTCTCAAAATGGAAGCCAATGAGCGAAAAAAAGCCGTCATGGACGCACTGGAATGGGTAGGTCTAACCGACAAAAAAGACTCCAAACCAGCCCAACTTTCCGGCGGAGAATCCCAACGAGTCGCTATTGCCCGCGCGATGGTCAAGCGGCCGGCCATCGTCCTGGCGGACGAACCCTCCGCCAACCTGGACGCCGCCAACTCTCACAACATCCTGCAAGTGATGAAGCGACTGAATCAGGAGTTGCAAACGACCTTTTTGTTCTCTACCCACGACGAAAAGGTGATGCAGTACCTGGACCGCAAGGTTTCTCTGGCCGACGGACAGGTGATCCAGGATGAATTGATGACCCCCACTAATCCCCAAACGGCATGATGATCCTCAAACTTGCGTTTCGCAACCTACTGGGAGCGGGCATGAAAACCTGGCTGAACGTCATCGTGCTGTCGCTCTCCTTTGTCATCATCATCTTTTACAACGGCATGATCGATGGCTGGAACCAACAAGCGCGTAAGGCCAACATCGACTGGTCGTATGCTTCTGGTCAATGGTGGCAGGCGGAATATGATCCCTACGATCCCTTCACCCTTCAAGATGCGCATGCCCCCATTCCGACCGAGTTAGCGGAAGAAAATGTGCCCCAATTGCTGGTACAAGCTGCGGCCTATCCACAAGGTCGTATGCAATCGGTCTTTTTACGGGGAATTCCGGCAGAACAGACCTTGTTAGAGTTACCAACGGCTAGTCTGTCAGGCGATCCCGAAAACCCCTCGATCCTGCTGGGGAAACGCATGGCCGAAACCTGCGGCGTACAAGCGGGAGATGCCATGCTAATTCGGTGGCGGGACAAAAACGGCACCTTTGATGCACAGTCTTTTGCCGTAGCGGATATTTTTGACAGCGATGTACCGACCATTGATCAGGGAACCATCTGGTTGGACCTGAAAGCACTTCAGGCTATGACCGGGTTGGAAGGAGAAGCGACCTTGATTGTCGTGAGCGACGAACAACAACCAGAGCAAATCGCTGGCTGGGAGTTTCAAGCATTGGGCAGCCTGACTGCGGAAATGGATGCCATCATTCAATCCAAAAAAGGTTCTGCAGCCGTCATTTATCTGATGCTGCTGTTCATCGCCCTGCTGGCAATTTTTGATACCCAGGTCTTGTCGGTCTTCCGTCGCCAAAAAGAAATCGGCACCTACGTCGCTCTGGGCATGACCCGCAGCCGGGTAGTACAACTCTTCACCTTGGAAGGAGGCGCCATCAGTTTGTTAGCCGCGGGCGTGGGCGCGATCTATGGGGTGCCTTTGTTCCTATATTTTGCCCGAACCGGCTTTACCCTTCCCGCCAATTCTGACGACTATGGCATCACCATGGCCGAGACCATCTTCCCAGTCTATGGAGCTGGTTTGGTATTGGGCACTACTTTGCTGGTCGTCATTGCGGCAACCATCGTCAGCTACTTACCTGCTCGAAAAATTTCTCACATGCGTCCCACCGACGCACTCAAAGGCAAATTGCTATGATCCGCTTTCTGTTCAAGGGCATCCTGCGCGACAGTCAGCGCAGTCGCCTTCCCATCCTCATCATTTCGATTGGGGTATTTCTGACGGTCGTACTCAGTAGCTGGATCAGTGGGGTTCTGGGCGATATGGTCGACCTCAGCGCCAAGTTCACCACTGGCCACGTCAAAATCATGACCCAAGCCTATGCCGAAAACGAGGCCCAAATTCCCAATGACTTGGCGCTCCTAGATGTAGCCGACCTCACTAATGAGTTGGAACAAGCCTATCCGGATATGCAGTGGGTGGAACGAATTCGTTTTGGGGGCTTGATGGATCTCCCGGATTCAGAAGGAGAAACCCAAGCCCAGGGCCCGGTGAGTGCCCAAGGCATCGCCTTGCTGGATCGTAGCAAAGGAGAAATCGAACGGCTCAGCATCGAAAAGTCGATGGTGCGGGGGCGATTACCCGAGCAGCCAGGGGAAATTTTGATCAGCGACGATTTCGCCCAGAAGATCAACCTCCAATTGGAGGATACGCTGACCTTCTTTGGCTCGACCATGCACGGCAGCATGACCTTCCAGAATTTCAAAGCCGTGGGAACGGTGCGTTTTGGGAGCGTGGCCTTAGATCGGGGATCTATTTTGGTGGATCTCTCTGATGCGCGACAAGTGCTGGACATGAACGATGCCGCTGGTGAGATCCTGGGCTACTTCGCCTCCAACAAATACGAGGCAGAAACTGCAACGGAGGTCAAGGAATCCTTCAATTCCACTTATCAGGATGCCGAAGATGAATTTTCTCCCACCATGCTTCGCCTCCAGGATCAAAATGGTCTGGATCAGATGCTGGCCTACATGGACGTGATTTCTGGCGTATTTGTCTTCCTGTTTGTCTTTGCGATGTCCATCGTCTTGTGGAATACCGGATTGCTAGGGGGCTTGCGACGCTACAAGGAATTTGGGATTCGGCTGGCCATGGGCGAAGAGAAAAGCCACATCTACCGGACCTTGCTGTACGAAGCGGTCCTGAT
>JBCCCJ010000671.1:0-4244 GCA_039033615.1 Bacteroidota bacterium | reverse complement strand
TGACGTCGCCTGTCCCGCAAGCGGGATTTCGCAAGCTCAACCGGCCCTCCTTTTTTGTCGGCAAAAAAGGAGGCAAAAAACCGCCGAAGTCCCATGCAACGCTCTATGCCGCCCCAGCACCTTCCCGATTCATCGGGATGGCCAACCCGCCGTTGTGGTGAGGACTGCGTCCCTAACACATACATGAGACTTTTGTCTAGTAGGATGGTTTAGCAGAACAATCAAGGCTTTGCTTCTCAATCCTCCAGACGGTCGTACCAGGTCCGTTTCAAAATCAGGGTAGTCAGCGCCAGAACGCCCAAACCGATCAGCATATAGCTGTATTCCTGCACCACCATATACACTGCCGCTACAATGAAGGAGGTTTGCCAAATGATCCCGATTGCAACATTCATCATGTCCCAGCCAAAGCGAGAATTGTTGACAAAAGACGGGTCTTCTGCGACTACTTGCTCATGGATCGGCTTCCAGAATCCCCAAGGACGAACACTTTTGTAGAAGCGCTTCAATACTTCGGTCTCATCGGGTCGAGTCAGGAAGGTTCCTAGCAAGCAGCCCAACAGGGAGAAGAAGAGGGTAAAGGGAAAACGCAGGAGTTCAATTTCCAGATTGGTGTTGAAGACCGCTTGCAGATCTACGGGAATGATGGGCAGCAATAGGGCCGAAGCAATTCCCGCCGACATGCCCCAGAAATAGCCATAGCCATTGAAGCGCCACCAATACCATTTGAAGACGTTGGCGATGGCGTAGCCACCAAATAACCCACTGACAATCCAGTTGGTGATCTGGTGGATAGAATCTCCCATGTAGCCAAAGATGATCCCCACAATTACCACCACCACACTAGCGAGGTAGCTGATTCGGATGTAGGTTTTACTATCGGCATCGGGGTTGATGTACTTTTTGTAGATGTCATTGACCAGGTAGGCAGGCGCGGCATTCACCGTAGCGGCGACCGTTGACATAAAGGCTGCCAATAAACCTGCGAGCAAAATGCCCTTCAAGCCAACGGGTATATATTCATTGATGGCGAATGGCAGCACCCGCTCAAAGTCCATGATGCTGCGGCCGTCTTCCGCAATGGTGGTCAGATCTGCCGTATCCATGAAGACCAAGGCGAGAATGGCAATCCCGGTAATCATCATATAGCGGGGAAAAAAGAGGGCTACGTTCACGATCCCACTCATCAAAGAAGCCTCGCGAGGGGTCCGGGCAGAGAGAATTCGTTGCATATCGTAGTTGGGAGCTGGCCCAGCCAAACTCACCAACAAGCCTTTGAACAACATCATCATGAAAAACAAGCCGAACAAAGAATAGCCATCTCCTGCGATCTTTTGGTTGGCTTCGGCTAGGTCCCATTGCAGATCTAGTTGCCAGCCAAAGGAGAGGTCATACCACCCATCTGGCACCACTTCAGCCAACATCTCTGGCGAAACCAACTGCATCGCAATGATCCCTACCGCTACTGAAGAAACCGTCATGATGGCGAACTGTAGCACCTCGGTCAATACCACCGAGTACATCCCGCCTTTCACCACGTAAATGGCCGTGATCCCAATGAAGATCAGGCTGTAAATATTGGGGGTGAGCTCAAAGGTAAAGCTGCCAATCTCCATCGCATGCGGCAAGAAGGTATAGGCAAATTTTCCAATTCCTTGGAAGGCGTAGGCCAGGAAGCCTATCACCGACACGATGGCGAAGAAAATCACGATGATGTTCGACATGGTCGCATCTCGTCCATTCCCAAAACGGGTATGAATCCACTCTGCCCCGGTCAATACCTTCGACCTTCGCATCCAAGCCGAAAGAAACATCATCAAAAAGATTTGGTTAAAGACCGGCCAGAGCCAGGGAATCCAGGTCGCTTTTAAGCCATATAAATAGGTCAGCGCCACCAACCACATGGTGCCCGTGATGTCAAACATACCCGAAGCGTTGGAGACCCCCAAAACGTACCAAGGAAGGGTATTCCCGCCCAGAAAGTAGGAATCAAGTCCTTTGGAGGCACGCTTAGAAATCCAGAAACCGATCAAGACGGTCAACACGAGGTACCCCAGGATGATGAGGACATCAACAAGGTGGAGTTGCATAGTGGCAGGTAGTTAGTTCAAGGGCTGAGTAGGTAGCAGTATTCTCTGGGAAAGATACAATGCTTTGTGGAAAGGGCAAGTTTAGTCCGCGATTTCGTACCATTCATCGACCGCCAAATTGGCCCTGCGTCCCACTTCCGTGGGGCCATAGTGTTCGGCCAGATAATCGAGAATTTTGTCCTCGTTTTCCCCGAGATCCCACAACTTCTGGGTTTCCTGCATCCAGTCGATCATGTCTGACCAGCCTTCGCGCGTGGCTCGATTTTGCAGCACCAGTTTGCTGGAATGGCAGGCTGTACAAGTGGTTTTGACCAATTGATATTCCCCCTGCGCCACGAAGCCCGTGGCCATATCCAGGCCGTTTTCCACGGCGTCTTCCATCGGTGTGGGAGGGGAGGGAGCGGTTGCGATGGGTTCCGGCGCTGGATCAGGGAGCAGATTTGGGTATTGCAGCACCGTTATCAACAAAAACGCAATCAACACCACGGCTCCGACCATGAGTAAGCCGGTAATGGACAGAGAGAAAGCCGTGAACTTAGGAGAAACGGACATGGATCAAGCAGTTACTTTGATGGCGATGCGATGACAGGCGTTGTTGAGGTAGCCCTTGGGGTTCCAACCGGGTAGGATCATCGGCTGCGCCCTCCCTTCGCTATCCGTAGCTCTGGCCCAGACTTCATAATAGCCCTTGACCGGAAACTGCAAAGTAGTTTCCCAGGCTTGCCAGGCAAGGCGATTAGCAGGACGCTGGAGCCGAACCTGTTGCCAACTTACCCCAAAATCCATGGACACTTCAACTTGCTGGACCGAAAAGTCACCCGCCCAGGCTTTGCCTTGCACTTTCAGGCTTTTACCGATGGGGAGAATGCCCCCACTTTTGGGCGAAGTAATCAGCGATTTGACGGGCATGGATTCGATGATGCACATGTCTTCCTCTGCGACTTTGGTGCCAGGAGCTACCGGAAAGCAAGGCACCCGATAGGAGGTTCCCGTCATCTTGGGTCCGTCGTGAACCCGATCCCGAATCACAATTCTGGAGAGCCATTTGCCAGAAGTAGAACCCGGCCAGCCCCCAAAAATCAGCCGCAGCGGATGCCCATTCATCAGCGGAATGTCTGCCCCATTCATGGCCCAGGCAATCAAGGCTTCGTCTTCTAAGGCTTTGGCCATGGGCACGCCCCGGCTGATGACGACTTGGTCAGGGTCGCCACTTAGATGAGTGTCTTTGCCGTAGTACCCAATGTACACAGCGTTGGCGTTGATGCCGACATCATTCAGGACGTCCTTCAAACGTACCCCCGTCCAAGTCGGGCAACCCACGGCTCCGGTGGTCCACTGATTGCCAGAGGCGGGGGGCTGAAATTCTGCTCGGCCATTGCCCCCACACTCCAGGGTCAACTGATAGGTGTGGGTGGGAAATTGGGTTTTCAGGTCCTGGATCGAATAGGTCTTACTCGATTGAGCGGCTTCTCCTTCCACGGTCAGGGTCCATGTCTTGGGATCAATGTTCTTGGGTTCGTGGCCATTGTTCCGCACAAAGAGTTTATCTGCTGGCGTAATCAAATCGTTGAGCAGATGTGCTGGGGTTTCCGCATTCCAGGGTTTGTCATTCAACAAAGTGAGTCCCGGATGCTTCCCTTTGATGGGGAAAAGATCATCTTCCAGCAAAGCCGCCGGAATCAAGCCGGCAGGGAATTGCTCCGCCAAGGCAATCGGTGCCCCCAGGACGGAGCCCATGAGGGCCAACGCCCCTTTTTTCAAAAATCCCCGACGGGTATCCGGATGACTGCGTCTGCCCCAGATGCGATCATCCGCCTCCAAAGGATCTTGCGAGTAGAGTTCGTGTAGGCCGCGTTCTTGCATAGGGTGAATCTGCGGTTTTTTTGGGAAAAGTCATAATGGGGTTGGGAGACTGGGGAATGGGTTGATGAGTGAATTGGTGAATTCGTTTCCTGGTGTAAAGATTTCAAAGTTCAAAGAACGCCGATTGGGAAATTGGTTTTTTAGGTAAAAAATCTGACCTCTGACAGGGAACCGTTCTGACATCTGTCTTCTCTTTTGATTGGTGGTAGCCTGGACTTCCAGGTCGCGCAGATGATTGGAGACTGGTTGACTGGTGAATTGGTGCTTGAAGAACGAAATACCATTCGGTGC
>JBCCCJ010000670.1:0-4248 GCA_039033615.1 Bacteroidota bacterium | reverse complement strand
TGCCTACTACCGTTACCCGTACCACTTGTTAGGCTTACACCGTTCACTGTTTATGTTTTATGGGAAGAAATACCCTTACGCGGCTCTGGGAATTGATCGGGCTGCGGTACAAAAGCCACCCCTGGCATGGCGTTCAAATTGGCCAGGATGCTCCTAGAGAAGCTACCGCTTTCATCGAAGTAGTGCCTTCTGATACCGTCAAGTATGAAGTGGACAAGGCTACGGGTTATCTGAAGGTAGACCGTCCGCAAAAATTCTCCAACATCATTCCGGCCCTCTACGGCTTTTTGCCGCAGACCTACTGCATGACTGAAGTGGCGGAATTTTGTATGCAGAAGACTGGTAGATCAGACATCATCGGAGATGGGGATCCTTTGGACATTTGTGTGCTCACCGAGCGGGACATCACCCACGGTGACATTTTGGTGCCCGCCATTCCCATCGGTGGATTTCGCATGATTGATGGAGGAGAAGCCGATGACAAAATCATCGCCATCCTCAAAGGAGACGAGGTCTATGAGCAATGGGAAGACATTGGCGATTGCCCGGACGCCATCATCCAACGCCTGCGCCACTATTTCCTGACTTATAAAGAAATGCCGGGATCTGACACCAAACGCTGCGAAATTACCCACATTTACGGGCGAGAAGAAGCGCATGAGGTGATTCGTCGAAGCATGCAGGATTATCGGATCAAGTTCGGCAAACTGGAAAATAAGCTTTCCATGGCCGCACTGGAGATGATCAACTTTGGTCAGAGCTGGCAAGAAGCCATGGGAGAAGAAGCCTGGCTGAAGCGCTAGCCCGCTGCCCTGGTAGCTGCTATCGCCACACCAATCGCTGTTGCCAGTGTTGGTCATTGGCATGGAGTCGGAATACATATATGCCTGCCGGCAGTTGCTTCAGCTGAAGCTCCTGAATCCCGGGGCGGAGATCGCTGAATGTCTGAACCACGGTTCCATTCATCCCGATCAGCTCTGCCTCCATAGGCCCAGATAGATCCAGCGGGATTTCGACCGAGATCTGCTGCGAAGCCGGGTTTGGCCACATCCGAATGCGGTTTTGATCCAAGGCGGCTGCATTTGAGGTAGATTCATCCAGGGTGAATTTCAGGATGTTGCCGGGATTCTGGAGATCGTTGAGGGCGGAGAGCCCATCCAGACTGGAAGTACGCCCTGATTGATCTGTGATGACGTAAAAGGTCTTTCCATCGGGATCTACCACTAGGTTTCGATAGCGATTGCGGGTGTACAAATACTGCAACGTATCTCCCTGAACCACTTCGCCGTTGGCATCTAGCTTCAATCGGTAGATGCGGCCACGTTTCAAACTGACCACAAGCAGGGAAGCGTCCCAACCAGGAATGCCTTCACTTTCATAAATCGCCAAACTCGAAGGCGCCACGTTGGGTCGACAAATCCAGGAATTCTGGCAACCAGGTGCGTTGAAATCGTAGGTGTCCGGCACGGCAAACAACGAAAACATGGGTTCCCGGTAGGCAGAGTCCAGAAAGCTGCTTTCTTCCTCCAAAGTAACTCCCGCCGGACAACCTCCATTGGCGTAATTGAGGTTCTCGCAGTCCGTTGCCGAGGACCAATTGCAATAATCATACGCTTGGTCATCCTGAAAGCCTACCACGTTGGGCCAACCATAATTCCCGCCAGCGACAATCCGATTGACTTCGTCATCCGTATTGGGGCCGTGTTCGTCCGAATACAGGAAACCGTTGCTCCCAAACGCCAAACCCTGCGGATTGCGATGGCCATAGGAATAAATATAACTTCTCACCCCTGCTAACAAAGGATTATCTGTGGGGATGGAACCATCCAGGTTGAGGCGGAGGATCTTTCCTGGATAATGTGTCCAATCTTCCTGATCAATTTCTGCTTGCGTGGGCAATACCTGAGACAAAATCGGGTTGCAAAAATTGGCGTTTTGATTGCCGCCTTGGTCCCCGATGGAATAATAGAGCTTATCATCTGGTCCAACTACCAACCGCCCGGAATTGTGGTCATTGCTGGAAGGCAAGTTCTCCAATAAGATTTGCGGAGCGGATAATGAGCCATCTCCATTGTCAATGCTGTAAGTATAGCGCACCAATCTTTGCCGCCGCTCGCCCTGCACCAAATAGGTGTAAGAAAGGTACACATAAGGGTTGTTCCCCAATAGGTCCGGGTGAAGCGCGATTCCCAATAAGCCGTCTTGACCGGCGGTGGAAGACATTTCCTGAATTTGGATGAGGTTGTCTCTCGCTCCATTGATGGGACTGACTCGGGAGATGACCCCGGTACTTCGCTCCGTAACCCACAATTGATCATCTGGCCCGTAGTGGAGATCCCAAGGCGTGATCAGAAAATTGTTGACGCCGAGCGGAGTCATGGTAAAGGTTTCTCCCTGGGCAGAACCATGAGTCCAGGCAAAGAGGAGGAACAAGCAACAGGAAACAAAGGAGAGACGGTAGAAATCCATAATTGATGGTTGGTTGGTGGGAGTTTCAATTTCGCGATTCCCCTGCGGAGATCATATCTCTCGACGGCGTAGTACTACCTTTTTGGGGGAGAAAAAGGGGGAGAATCCTTGCCTTTTTGAGCAAAATTGTAATCTTCCCCACTCAGCGTCTACCAATCCTTTGTATGCAGGATTTTCGAGGGATCATTCGGGAATATCATCCCATTCTCTACAAGATCAGCCGATCCTACTCGGATCAGGAGGCTGATTTTGAGGATTTGTACCAGGAAATGCTGGTTCAAATCTGGCGTTCCCTCCCTCGATTTGCCGGGAATTCCAAGCTCTCTACCTGGCTGTACCGAGTCGCGCTGAACACAGCGATGGATTTTCAGAAAAAGCGTAAGCGTCGAATGAAACGCTTCGAAGCTCGGGAAGAATTGCCACAGGAACTCCATGAAGACCATTGGGGAACCCAGCAAGAACAGAAAGAACGCTTGGATTTGCTGTATCGCAGCATTCGCAAACTAAAAGAAGAGGATCGTTCTCTGATTTTGCTTCACCTGGAGGAAAAAAGCTACGAAGAAATTTCAGAGATCATGGGACTGACCAAATCAAACGTTGGGGTGAAATTGATGCGGATCAAACGGAAACTCCAACATCTCCTCACAGAACAAGGCTATGAAAGAATTTGATTGGCAACAGGTATGGGAGCAGCAGTCTGGGCAAGCAGAGGAGTACTTTGCCCAGATCGACCCGGAGTTGGAGGCGATCAGCCGCCAGCGATCCCAGGGCGTGACCCAACACATCATTCGCAATTCCAGTTGGGAATTGGGCCTCACCTTATTGATGTCGGTGAGTTTTCCCTTCCTGATGCCGATGGGGAGTATGGCGTTTTGGGTGATGACCATCGGCATTGCGGTGATTGCGCTGGTATCGGTTTGGCTCTACCTTGGCTTGCATCGACAACTGCGAATGGTCCCACAAGCGGATGTTCTGACCGCCGTTCGTGAAAAAATCCGCATCATTCGCGCCTTCATGCGCCACCTCGACCTCTTCATGTACATCTTTTTTCCAGTAGGTTTTTTGGTCGGTTTCATCTCAGGCTTGCTGAACAATACAGATCTGCCAGTCAGCAATGAATTTTGGATGATCGTGGGCACTTCCCTCCTCCTCTTTCTCCCCCTCATGTTTGCGCTCGTCTGGGTCTTCAAAAAGACCTACATTCATTGGCTCTACGGCAAGCATCTCCAGCGATTGGAAGAAGTGCTACGAGGTTTGGAGGGAGGATAGATTCAAGACGAGAAACTGGGCAATCATTTGCCTGAACCGAAAACATAGTCAAGAAAGCGAAAAACCTTACTGCTTTTATTACTGTCTGGATGACTCTCATGTGTTGCTTGTTTTCCCAATCTGGGCTAAGGAAATGCAGAATGAGCTTTCGGAAAGGAAAAATTTTCTCAACAAAGATCGTCAAATGAAAGTAAATATTTCATTTTTTGAATCTATTCTTACATATGAAACAATAGGTCAATTTTTGACGAATAAAAGAGAACTTGTATCTTAAGAGTGCTTCATAGTTTATCCCCTACAAGTGTCTAGTCGAGCTGATAAGCCCTCGCTCTTTGAGAAACATGGCCCACTGATTACATTGGGAACTGGGCGCATCAGGTTCACCATGAAGTTCATCGCTTCTACCGCATCCAGCGCCGAGCGCCCGCGCTCCGGGGACTGCGCTGCATGGCTCGCAATCCCGGTAAACACAAAGCGTCCGGACTTGTTGGCGGTGGTGCTGTAAGCCGA
>JBCCCJ010000669.1:0-4255 GCA_039033615.1 Bacteroidota bacterium | reverse complement strand
TTCCGCAGCAGCAGCGGCAGGGGTTTCAGGGTCAGCCGTCGTCTGGCAAGCTAGCCAGGTCAGGGGCAGAATGATTAGGAACCAAAATCGTTTCATAGGGAGCAGTGTTGATAGCATTGTCGAAAACTACGAAGATTTTGGCGAAAAGACCGGATGCTAAAGGAGAGGGGGCTTTGTACGGTTTTTGGAATATTCATTATTTTTTTTTCTTTAAATCTGAATTGGGCCACTCCATACTTGCTTGTTCTCATCATTTCATTTATTCCCCATTTCATGAAACATGGATCATTCATTTTTGCTCTCGCGCTGCTGTTTTTGGTGGCCTGTACCCAAACGGAGCAGGTTCTGCCTGAAGGCATGCAGCAGCAGATCGCGACCATCCAATCTGGGACGGCAGAACTCGAAGACCAGAATACCCTAGCCCAACTGTTCCGCACTCATTTCCAGGCAGTACAAATTCTGGAGGAAAGCATGACAGCGGAAGAACGAAAAATCGCTTGGGAAAGCATCCAACCGGAGAATTTTGTGATCAACTCCTGGGAAGAGAAAGGCCAAACAACTTACAGCCTAGATGCGGAAGCAGACTGGGAAGAAGTTCATCTTACCTTACGACTCCATCTCAGCCAAATTGGCG
Source organism: Bacteroidota bacterium (assembly GCA_039033615.1). GTDB lineage: Bacteria > Bacteroidota > Bacteroidia > J057 > J057 > JBCCCJ01. Next base: position 3,621 of record JBCCCJ010000669.1, on the reverse strand, counting down.
GGGGATTGTATTTGCCCACGGAAACGCTGGGAGAGTCTTGTACGGGAGTGAATTGCCAAAAATGCGAATTTGCTGATGGAGGAGGTTGTGATTGTACCAAGAAAGGGAATGCGATGGGGCCAGGCTATTGCAATCATTCCATCACCAAAGGTGGAGACGAATAACCCAGACTTGATCTATACCCAGAAGCCCTTCCGACGCATGATGCGCTGAAAGGGCTTCTATTTGGTCGGGATGGCTAGCGCGGCGATAGGGATGGGAGCAATTGTATGAGTTTCGGTGGAGCGCTAGCGGAGACCGAAACGAGTGCGGACAGCCCGACTCCGAAAGCGGGTATCAACCGCTGGAGGAGGATCGCCCTACCAAAACACCACATCTCCCGGAATCAAGCCTACCCGAAATTCGCTGAGCAGACTGCCTTGTGAGTCGTACCGGAGCACCCAGCCTCGCTGCACAAAGTCGATGGCGTCGGCGAGATAAATGTCTCCATTTTGAGGATCGACCCCGAGCCCATAAAACAAGCTGCCTTCGGAGGGAATGAGAGGCGCTCCGGGAAGTTCCGTTGCCGAGATCGGGAGCACAAAAAGATCCTGATTCAAATAATACAGACTATCCCGAGTAGGATTCATGGCGAGTTCCCCGGCTTGTTCGTCCTCTGGAAAAATAAATCGCTGGACGACCCTACGATCATTGGGATTCACCTGAAACAAACGACTCGGCACGGAATCCAGCAGACTTTCACTGCATCCGATCCACAATTGCCCGTTGGCATCAACTTGAAGTTGGCTGCACCCCAGCGCGAGAGAAATGCTGTCCACGATGGCGTCGGTCTGGGGATCAATGGCAAAGATCCAGGGCCGTTTCACATTCAGCACCCACACCAATTCGGCTACAAAGGCCATTTGCTCGGTCCAGCCAGGCAGGGGAATCTCCTTGCTCACGGCCGACTGCGCAAGATCTACCACGGCCAAGCGAGCCGCATACAGATCGCTGAGATAGGCTTTGGTGTCGCTGACCGGCAGGAGGTAGCGGGGTGAACCCAAGCCTGTGATGCTCCCCAGACTGCTGAGGGAATCGGGATCTACCACCTCAACTTGATTGGAATTGTTGACGACGAGATAGCCTTTGTCTTGCCAAAGGACGGCGGATTGCAGCACGTCCCCCAGCGGTCGCTGATTGACTTGCTGAAACACCTCGGATTGCAGGCTGTCACTTTCTGGATCATAGCGGTCCAGGCTGGCATTGCCACTGAGAAAATTTCCTTCATTGAGGATAAATACCCGACCACTGGGGTTGGGGGGAGTCGGTGGTTCTGGTGGTGCTGGTTTGCACGCAATGACAAGCAAGAGGAGGCAGTGGTAGGCGATGATTGGGAGTCGTTTCATGGAGCAAGGAGTTGGAGTTTCTGGCTAACCGTACCGGACGCATGGCGGAAACGAATCAGGTATAAACCGGCTGGTAGGGCGGGGAGTTGCCATTCGAAATGGGTTCGCTGAGCTGGCAGTTGATTCCATTGAAGCCTTCTCCCATCAGCGGCGATCAACTCAACCATTTCTCCGGCGAGTTCCGGGGGAAATGCAACAAAGAGAATTTGGGAAGCTTTTGTGGGATTCGGCCATACGCGGATGTGTGCCTCCCACCCAGTTTGTTCTATCGAGGTGCCAATTCCCAGCCGAGCCGTGGCGTATCCGTCTCCTTTACCGCCCGCGAAGTTGGGTTGGGCTTGGAGGAGATTCACACCTGCAAACAACCCCCACATGCTCATAATAAAAAAGAGAACAGGGATTTCAGCCAGCTTTGGACAGGGATTGCCTTTTTCATTTTGCGGTTTTTCATTCATCATTTTGCGGTTAATATCTATCAGGCAGGCTGTCTTCTCCTGTTAATTTGCTTCAATTGCCCATCGTTCTCGCACCTCGCCCTCCGCTGGTACCCCGGCGAAGGTTGGCAATCAGGTCGTGATAAAAGCGATCGGAGACCGCCAAATCGCGAAACTCAGCTACAATTCCACTGTTGAATCCCCCTCCTCGGTAGCGCATCGCTCCAGTTTGCCAGCCTGGTACTTCGGCTTCTCCCTGGCTATTCAACTGCCCATCCCCATGTTGCCCATCGAACAGCAAACCAAGGCTATCGACCCCTACGCAGATTTCCCACACATTGCCACTCAACTCGCGCGCGCCATAGTAGCTGCTGCCACTTTGGAGTCGGTCGCTGGTCGGTGTGCCCCCGAATCCTACCCGAAGAGCACCTTGTGGCCCGGCGTAGCCATGACTGGCGAGTCCCGCAGTAGCAGTGGCGATTTCACTTACGGATTCGGTTTCCAGGCCGTCATCGACGAGGGTATTCGCGTCTATGACCTGCGCTGTGCCCCAGGCAAATTCCCCCGCTAGAGGTGCAATGGGTCCCCGGCAGGCCTTTTCAAATTCCAATTCCGTCATGGGCCGTAAGCCTGCCCAATCTAGGTAGGCCAACAAATCTGAGCCATTGAGGAAATTGGCGGCGCGGTTTTGTCCGTCATCTGTTTGATCAAACTGCCCATCAATTGTTGCCTCGCACGCATACACCGCTGGCAAATCCGGTGCTTGGCCTGATTGAGCGATCACCAGCCCATTTCTCTGAGAAAAAGCCGGACTGCTCGCCATCGCCGCCGTACCTACCACACTTTTAGGAGAATTCACCGTGCGCTGTTGCTGCTGTTCGAAGGTCAAGCAATTCAGGAAATCTCGGTATTGGGCCTGACTGAGTTCATATTTCATGAGGTAGAAGGCTCCAAATCCTTTCGGGTAGCTGGCGGGAATGTCTCCTCCCAGACTGGCTTCTGAGCCAACGGATAAGTCTGTTGCCAGGATGACTGCTTCGTCCTGCACCCAAAAAGAGCTTCCGTTGCTGCTGTCCCGGAAGTGATGAAAGCTGCTTTCATCACCCAGAAAAAACGGTCCTTCTGGCACATAAACCATTTCCATCCCAAAGAGAAGAATCTCAATCGGACCGGGCGGCAAAGCTTGAGCGAGGATGAGTTCGAGGCCGTCGGCTTGAATCTGCCCCATGCCGTCTTGGGCTCTTCGGAGCATGATCCCTACTTCATCCAAAGCAGGGATCATTTCCAGGGAATCATGGGGAGGATAGGCCGCAGGATCTGCCACAAACGGTAGGGGAAGCCATTCGCCGCCATTCGTCCGCCATTTTCCAAATACCCAAACAGCATCGTGAAATTCAGGCTCCTCCCCTCCCCCATTGCGCCAGCTATTCGCCCAACTTACATCCACCTGGAGTTGGGTAGAGCTGATCTTGCTCAGGTGAGAAAGCCGTAGATCATTGGCGAAGAGGAAGTTGGGAGTAGGGAGTAGCAGGAGGAAGCTGTAGAGCCCGAGCAGAAATGGCAAAGCTCCCCCCCAAGCAAGAGGAACCTTGAACCCTGAACCTTGTTCCTTGAAACTTCTCATCGCTTCTCCACCTTCCGCGTCTCGATTTGTCCATTGGTACCAATGGCTTGCAGCAGATACCATCCAGCAGACAGGTCATTCAGCGACCATTGGAGGATCGATTCTGCTTCTATCTCAACCGTCCGAAGCTCCCGGCCCATAGCGTCTAGCAAACGAATGTGCTGAATCTCTTGTGGTT
>JBCCCJ010000668.1:0-4262 GCA_039033615.1 Bacteroidota bacterium | reverse complement strand
TCAAAGTATCGTCCTCTAAGGGGTCGATTTCGCCAGGGTACTGATCAGCAATAAGCCGATGGTCAAATGAAGGGGATAGCGTTTCCGAAGCTGATAGGCTCCGTATTGCTGTTCGCGATCGGCGAAGACCATGTCTTCCCAATCCGCTCTCATGGCGAGAGCCGTCGTGTTGGTTTTCATATGTCTAGTGAATTAGTTAACTGGTGGAGGGGAGAATTGGGGGGTTGATTGATTGGGGAATTTCCATAGCCGGAAAAGAAGACTTCACTTAATTGAGGGAGGTAAATCGAAAGGGAATATTCACCCAACAAGGCACAATTTTTCCTTCTTTAATAGCTGGTTCAAAGCGAAGCATCGGTAGAGATTGTTCCATGTGTTGATCCCAAATTGGATGCAGAGATCGGATCCATTGGTGTCGAATAATTCGCCCGTTCCGATCTACTAAAACTCTGACGATCATGCTACCCGTTACTCCAGCGTCTAGCATGATTTGAGGGAAGCCGTTAGCCAGGATAACTTCTGATATGTTCAACGGCTTGGGTTCTTGATCTACTTCCATCATGCTGTCAATAGCTGGGTAGTTCACTATGTTGTCTGACAGGATTTCTTTGTGCAATTGTTCTTCCTCTTCCAAACTCAGCTCTGGAATGGGATTCAATACTGGAGGCATTCGAAGGGAAGGATTCTCGGCATCGTCGAGACTGTTAGTTTCCTGAAGCGGTTCAGGAACTTGAAAACCGTCATCAATCAGAGGAGGAAGGCACATTGGTTCTGTTGCAAATTTTTCCTCACCAATTATACAGGGAGATGGGTGGATTGTGAGGATCGGAACCGCCTGCTGCTGCAAAGGGGGACGGACACTCTGCCAATACCCCACCCCCCACTTTCCCATCCCCAATGCCAAACAGACCAGCACACTTCCCACCCAACTGATGGGATAGCGTTTTTGCGTCAGGCGTCGGTGACTGCTCTGGGAAGTCTCTAGCTCAATGGGAGCGCCGGGTTGATAGTCAGGAAGTTGAGCACGCATGGTGGATGGATTTGTGAAATGCGAAGACAAATAAGCCCCCTGGCCTTTTGCTAGAAAAGGCCTGCTAAACAAAAAGGAGAGGTGGCGAGAAGGGCTGCCTCCTGATTTCAGGAGAATGGGTTGTGGCGTTTGTACATAAGAGGGAACAGATAACGAGATTCCACAAAAATGTGCGAGAAAAGCAGAACAAAGTTCCATTGCCAAAGCTTTCTAGCTATTGCGGGGGAGGAAGGTCCGAAAAAGTCGCTCGGAAATGCCTACTTTCGATTTTCTGAACCAGATCCCTTGTATTGCAATTGTTTGTTCTTATGCGAAACCGTCTCCTTTTGTTTGGGCTGATTGTCTGTACGACATTCCGTCTACACGCTCAGTCTGTGCCTTCTCCTCAGGAATTTCTGGGCTATGAATTGGGCAGCACCTTTACCTGGCACCATCAAGTGGTGGATTACTTTGAAACCATTTCGGAGGCTTCTCCCCAGGTGCAATTGATTCCCTATGGTACCTCCTACGAAGGCCGCCCCCTCATGGTCGCGGTGGTGAGTCAGGAACAACATCTGCAGCGTCTGGAAGAAATTCGCACCAACAATCTCAAACATACGGGCTTGCTGGAAGGCGAACCCAACGGAAGTTCCCTGCCCATTGTGTGGTTGAGTTACAACATTCACGGCAACGAATCAGTCTCATCAGAAGCAGCGATGCAGATCCTGCACGAGTTGGTAACCAATGACACCGCCAATTGGCTGTCTGAAGTGGTGGTAATCCTCGATCCCTGCCTCAATCCCGATGGCCGGGAACGTTATGTGAATTGGTACAAGCAAGCGCGGAATCGCACGCCCAATGTGGCAGGCAATAGTTGGGAACACCGGGAACCCTGGCCCGGGGGGCGCTACAATCACTATTTATTTGATTTGAATCGCGATTGGTGTTGGCAGACCCAGCAAGAAAGTCAGCAGCGCACCAAACTCTACCATCAATGGATGCCCCAGGTCCATGTGGATTTTCACGAGATGGGCCCCAACTCGCCTTATTATTTTGGCCCCGCTGCGAGACCTTACCACGAAGTCATCAACCAATGGCAACGGGAATTCCAGGAAATTGTCGGCAAAAATCACGCGCGCTATTTCGATGCGAATGGCTGGTTTTACTTCACCAAAGAGACCTATGATTTGCTATACCCCAGCTATGGCGATACTTGGCCGACCTTTCAGGGAGCCATTGGTTTTACGTATGAGCAAGGCGGCTCTGGTCGGGCGGGATTGGGCTTGAAGATCGCCAGCGGAGACACCTTGAGACTGAGTGATCGCATGGCTCACCATTATACCACCAGTCTTTCCACCATCGAAGCGTCCTTTCATCAGCGGGAAAAATTATTGAAGCAATTCCAGGCGTACTTCGAAACCGCTCAACAGAATCCACCGGGTCCCTACAAAACCTTTGTCGTCAAGGCCAGCAACCCCGGCAGGCGGGTAGAGGGATTGCTGAAATTGTTGGAAGGAAATCAGATTCGTTACGATCGGGTAGGCCAGGGAGGCAAGAGTGTCCGGGGATTTGCCTACCAAAGCAACCAAAACAACAGCAGCTATCAGTTGCAAACAGGAGACGTAGTCATCTCCGCCTATCAGCCGCAAGGGAATTTGGTGAAGGTGCTGTTTGAGCCGGTTACCCAACTCGAAGATTCTCTGACCTATGACCTGACTGCATGGTCTTTGCCGTACGCCTTTGACCTGGACGCCATTGCTTCTACTGAAAAACTCAGCATTGAGCCGGGAGAAATGGCACCGGAGTTTGTCGCCAACGAACCGACCACCACGCCCTCCTATGCCTATCTGATGCATTGGGAGGACGTGTCTGACGTGAAATTTCTGGCGGCTTTGCATCAACAGAAAATCAAGGCGCGCCACACCACCAAGTCCTTCGAAGTGGGAGGAAAGCGATTTCCTCGCGGGAGTTTGGTCATTGCTCGGGCCGAAAATGAGAAAAAGAGCTTCGATGAAAAAGTATTGAAATTGGCGAATGAGCATCAGAAAATCTTGTTCGCCGCACCGACTGGATTCGCCGATGATGGCAAGGACCTGGGGTCCAACACGGTGGAGTACCTCAAGCAACCCAAGATTGCTCTGGTGAATGGGCCGGGGGTCGTACCAGCTTCTTTTGGGGAAATGTGGCATTATTTCGAGCGGGAAATCGAATATCCGGTTACGGTTTTGCACACCGATTACTTGTCCTCCATCAGCCTAGCGGCCTATGATGTCGTGATCCTCTGTTCTGGCAATTATCGAAAATTTGAAAAGCAATTGATGCTGTACGCAGGTCAAGGAGGCAACATCATCGCCTTGGAAAGCGCCATCGGTACCTTCACCAAAGGAGGAGACAAAGAAAAGCCTCCCACCGCCCTAGCCGGAGCTTGGAGCAAGCAGGAAAAAGCTCGCAAAGAAGCTGAGAAAAAGGAGAAGGAAAACAATCAAAATATGTTCCGCCGCTTCGAAGATCGCGAACGGGCTCGCCTGAGTGAATTTGTAGCTGGGAGCATTTACGAAGTAGCCCTAGATCCGACCCATCCCATTGCCTATGGGACGGATAGCACCTACTTTTCTTTGAAGCGAAATCGGATCGTTTATCCCTATCTTCCCAAAGAAGCCCTCAACGTAGGCGTCATCAAAGCCGATCAACCCGTGAATGGCTTCACCGGACACAAACTCCGCAAGCGACTCAAAGGCAGCATGGTCATCGGCGTCGAGCGCAAAGGCTCCGGAAACATCGTCTATTTCGCAGATTCCCCCATCTTCCGAGGCTTCTGGCACGGCGGTAAACTGCTCTTAGGCAATGCGGTATTTTTGTTGTAGCAAAGCCAATCGCAAGATTGTCATGCCGAACCAGTGAGGCATCTCTTGCTTTCGGGGAGACATAAGTAAGATGTTGCCTTCGTCATTCCTTGGCTCGATAGGAGGTGCGATGCTTGCCATCGACAACTTTACCTTGGCAGAAGCTCCTGATTCCTCCCCCTTGCTCCCCCTCCAAAGTGGGAAAATCGCGCAGTCCTTGCCATCGGTAAGCAGCTCTCTTTTCACCGAAAAGGGGGTGGTTTTTCCTTTGGGTGTACGTCAGATGTCACCAGAAAAAGAACATCCCAGTAAATGGCAGTCGCGATGCGCCTGCTTGTTTCTGTAAGGCATCTGTTTCTACCAAACTGCGAATCGCTATGCGCTTCGTTTTTTTGAGAGTTGGTTCGGCC
>JBCCCJ010000667.1:0-4270 GCA_039033615.1 Bacteroidota bacterium | reverse complement strand
TTCAAGAGGGGAAATCGTGCCTTCCATAGCCGCTACATTCCCCCAGAAAGCACTATCAGAAGTAGACAAATCTAGGAGAAGTTCTTATGTATAAAAGGGAGAATCCTTGTGAATTGACCAGAGAAGGAGATGAAACAACTTTTCCGAGCGATGAAGTCCTCTACGATCCAACCGCTTCCGCGATGCCTATTCCTAGATTGGATAGCCATATAACCTAAAATGTACGAATCGTCACCTCTACCAAGGCAAATCATAGCGAGGGGAATATTTCTCAACTTTCCTATTTACCCTTAAGTTACTTCAACAACCTACAGGGAGATTTCACCTTAAGCACAGGTCAATCCACTCACATTTCCCCAAAGGCTTGGGAATCCTTCCGCTAGTTTTAACCTGTCAATCCTCTATTCACCGCAACAAAAAGAATCGTATCATGAACAGGTTATGCCTACTTACTCTACCTATCAGTTTTTTGCTTTACTCACAAACGTTTGCCCAGAATTTTACCGAAGTGTCAGCCACGCCATTTACCGGCGTTGCACGGAGCGCCATCGCCTTCGCCGATGTGGACGGGGACAACGACCTAGATGTGCTCATCACGGGGATAACCCTGGTACAGCAAGGCACCCCTGGTGATCGCATCTCCAAACTATACCTCAATGACGGGGCAGGGAGTTATACTGAGGTGTCTGGGGCACCTTTTGTGGGCGTTGATGATGGCTCGATTTCTTTTGCAGATGTGGATGGCGACAACGACCAGGATGTACTCATCACTGGGAATAGTGACCTGGGGCTTAGCGCAAAACTGTACACCAATGATGGATTGGGTAACTTTTCTGAAGTGATTGGGGCACCTTTTGTGGGCGTAGATGGGAGCTCGATTGCCTTTGCCGATGTGGATGGCGACAATGACCCGGATGTGCTCATCACAGGAAACGAAGGTTCCAGTCCTGCTTATGTTGCCAGCTCAAGGCTATATATCAATGACGGATCGGGCAGTTTCACCGAAATGATGAATACGTCTTTTGACGGCGTTCGGGATGCATCGATCGCTTTTGCTGATGTAGATGGTGACAATGACCAGGATGTACTCGTTACAGGAAATACAGATTTGAATGGCCTGATCTCCAAACTATACACCAATGACGGGGCGGGTGGATTTTCTGAAGTGACAGGCACCCCTTTCACGGGAGTTGCTTTTGGTGCGATTGCCTTTGCTGATGTGGATGGCGACAATGATCAGGATGTACTCATCTCAGGAAATGAAGGGGTAGCAGGCCTATCGAAATTGTACACCAATGACGGCTCTGGTCACTTTACCGAAGTGATGGGGACATCATTCCCGGGACTTCAAGGAAGTGCCGTTGCCTTCACCGACGTGGATGACGACAACGACCAAGATGTACTCATCACAGGGGGGATGGGGCTCTTTTCAGTGGAGTATACAGGCTTGTATACCAATGACGGATCAGGCAATTTTACCGAAGTGACGAGCAAACCTATTTCCGACGTTGGCAGTGGCTCCATTTCCTTCACTGATGTAGATGGAGATACCGACATGGATGTTCTGGTGACGGGTCAAGCCCCATCGGGGTATATTGCAAAGCTGTATACCAATGACATAGGAGCGCTTTCTTTATCTGAAGTGTTATTCTCAGATCCTGTCGCAAACCTGAATATCACTCCTTATCCCAACCCAACCATTTCAGACAACCTGAATATACGTTTCAATTCAACAAAGAGTAAGAGGATCAATATTCAGGTGTATGATTTCAAGGGCCGCATGGTCCGCCAGCAACAAGAGTTTGCCGGAACTGGAGAACAGACCTTTTCGGTTGATATTACTTCGTTGCCTTCAGGAAATTATCTCATCCAATTGGATGATGGCAGCAATTCAGGTGCTGCAAAGTTTATGATTCAATAAGTACGCATCTCAGATCCCTATTCTGGGCTTTAGGCAAAAGCCTACACATTTCACCCAAGTTAATCCCCTAGCCCTTCTTTAAGGGCATGGAATCCTTTGTCCAGACATAAGTCTATTCAACAAATCCATCATCAATTAAACCCATGAATATCATGACCAGATTATTCTTATTTCCGCTAATTATCAGTTTTGTGTTGTCAGCAACAAGTTGCGACAAAGAAGAACCGACTATCATAACCGCCAATTTCATGGCGAGCCTTACAGAAGTAACAGAAGGAGACAGCATTGAATTTAGGGATCTTTCTACAGGAGAGCCGACTTCCTGGAGATGGACTTTCCAAGGTGGAGAGCCCGCCAGTTCTACGGAACCAACTCCTACGGTGATCTACCCAGCCGGGGGCACCTATGAGGTAAGCTTAACTGTCAGCAATGGCGAAATTGAAGGGACCGAAACCAAAGCAGGCTATATCACCGTGAATGAAAGGCCAGTGCCCTTTCAGGAGCTCTACGATCAGGGAATTGATCAGTACCTGGGGGTGTTTACACCAAGCTCGTCAGATGTTGTTTCTCCAGGGGTAACCGAACATGTTTTCACAGGAATTGATGGCCCCATATGCTTTACCGGGAATCAATTTTCCATGTTTACCAGAGATGGAAGTGAAAATAACCTCTTAATATTCCTGCAAGGAGGCGGCTTCTGCAGTCCAATAGCTTGTGCTGCGGTGGAAACAGGCATTCCATTGATTCCTTTTGGAATGCTAAATCCAAATGATGCACAAAATACGCTTGCGAATTACCATCTTGGCTATGTACCGTATTGTGATGGTTCAGGAATGATGGGCGATGCTGAGGTAGACAGTGATGGAAATGGAGAGAATGATCGATTTTTTAAAGGAATCCAAAATTTATCCGCTTCCTTGGATGTGATCGCAGAATCCTATCCATCTCCAGATAAGATTGTACTTGCTGGCCAGAGTGCAGGTGGCTTTGCAGTTCATGCAGCTTTGCCATTGGTGAGAAAGCTATATCCGGATGTCGAAATCCTGATCATCAATGATGCAGGAGTTGGGATTAGTTCACCTGGAGTATTCCCGATCCTATTTGATTATTGGAATGCAAATGCCTTTTTACCGGCAAGCTGTGACAATTGTATCGGAACAGATGGAAACCTAACGGAGTACCACAAATACCAACTTTCCCAAGATCAAAATTTCAGGTTGGCATATACCAGTTCTAAGCAAGATTCAGTCATCTCAGCAGGTATGGGTGGAATGGCCCACGAGTTAGAATTAATCGAAGCGGTGGCTGAATTACAGGCAGCATACCCCGATCAGTTTCAGGGCTTAATTGGCAATGGAGAATATCATACGACGCTTATGAGAGATTTTCATAGACCGATTGGACCTACTACTGTAAGCCAGTGGGTAGCAGATATGATCAATGACTACGAGAATTGGACCACGGTGATCGAGTAGCTGCCAAAACAACATTTTCTCCTCTATTAGTGGATAACGAAACTTCGTCAGAACGAAAACTCTGATTGGTTATCCCATTCATTTCAACATCTAAGTCATCATGAAAAAAGTATGTTTCTCATTCCTCTTTACGTGGTTGAGTTTTATTTCTCCTACCATTGCCCAGGATACCACCATCACCTACGCGGTTGGCCCTTTTACCACCTTCTTTGATGGTGATTTGATAGGGGCAGATTACTGGGACAGCATTCCTCGAATTCTTTCGGGTGGCCTGGGTTTCAGCGACATCGTAGGCGTCCCAACCCCTGTGCTAACAGAAGCCATCGTCCAACAGGCAGGAGGGGCCTGGTTGTCTGATATCAATTGTGATACGACGAATGTTGGCACATTTACCCTTACTTCTACCCAACAGCAGGTGGGAGCCACTTACATTTTACAAACCCCATATGATGCGCTGAAAGACGGTGCCATCGGTCTGGACGGGCTCCCCGTGGTGTTTAGCTGGCCAGTGTTGAGCAACACCCTTGATCTGACCGATTTTCAGTTCACCCTGAATACAGGAGAGATCGTAACGCCTATGGCGGCAGGCATCAATCCAAATGGAGAGAACAATGAGCGAAATTGTATCGTGTTGTTTGGAGAGTTTGCGAATGAGCTTCCAAGTAGCGACCCTTTAGCTAGATTCCCAATAAAATGTGAAGTTGTAGCCGATGACAATCCCCGACAAATAAAGGCCAGTGTTATAAAGGCCAAAAGGCCGTAGGATGAAGCGTTGGACTCGTAAAGGCCTTAGAAGGCGCTGAAAAAAGTTTATGATACATACCAGTTGGCTGAAATTTGGCTAAGTCCCAGACGAATTCACCGTATCGCCATG
>JBCCCJ010000666.1:0-4273 GCA_039033615.1 Bacteroidota bacterium | reverse complement strand
GTCTCAAATATTACCGCGATCTCAAAAATGTGGTAGATACTTCCTTTGAAGAAGGCAAGGAGGAAGGCCGGGAAGAGGGGCGAGAAGCAGAAAAACTGGCCATTGCCCGAGAAATGCTCAGGAAAGGATTGGATTCTGCCTTGATTGCGGAGCTGACAGGCTTACGCACAGAGGAGATCGAACGGCTGAAGTAGGGAAATATCCTGACAATTTTGAGAGATCCGGGGAAAGTCCTGAAAAATTCAACCAAAAGTATGAGTAGGAGAACGGCAGAAGAGTGGAATTTGAACCCATAACAAATTCACTCTTTACCCACATTTCCTATGAAGATGTTTCATTCTGCTGCTGCGAGATGGTCAGCAGTCCTCTTACTCGGTGTATTTCTGGTGAGCAGCGCCTTTGTTCTCCCAACACCGCCAGCCGATCCTCCCGAGAAAAGCTTTTTTGTGGCGAACAAGGAAGGCCGGATTTCTTCTAAGAACAAGGCAATCCTGCTCAAGTTTTATCAGGCGATCTATGGCAAACGGGCGCAGCCGGAAGCGATCGAAATTGTGCCTTACAAAGGCAATCACTACGTCGCTTGGCAAGGTACAGGGGCCAAGGTGCCGACCATGACCGTTCAGTTGAAAATGACGGAACGGGGCTTTTTCCTTACCGCCGCTTCTAAGCGAAATACCTGTACGGGAGATCCCTGTACACGCTGCAAGTTCACCAAAAGTAAAGGCTGTCAGTGCGGCGGTACCGGGTTTTGCAATCACGAAGGCACGGGGATTGTTGCCGACCTGATGGAACCCGCCCAAGTGCTTGGTCTTGAATAGTCCTATGTTCCACCTTTTCATCTTCACATCATGCTTCATATGTTAGGTTCTCGTTTTTCCTGCTGGCTGTTGCTGGGAGCAGCCTTGGTCTTGGTAATAAACAGCGGCTTTGAAGGCGCTACTCCCACCGGAAAGGACAAATCGTTTCAGGTGGCTCCCGTAGGAAAGCCCATTGCCAAGGACAAGAAGACCACACTTCTCGCCTTTTATCGGGCGATCTATGGTTCCAAGGCGCAGCCCTCTTCCATCGAGATTGTGAAGGACAAAAAACAGCGGAAAGCTTGGCTGGCCTTCCAGGGTGGAGATCAGGATTCTCCTACGATGGCGATTGAGTTACAGGTTGAAAAAGGGGCCTATACGTTCGGAATTAGTAGTGCCAAAAATACCTGTAAAGGCAATCCTTGTAGTCATTGTAGATGGAAATGGGGATACTGCGCCTGCATTGGCGATGGCGAAAGTTGTAACCACATTGGTACGGGCTTGAAAAGTGTCGGCTCCAAACCGCTAGCGGTAGTCGGCCTGGCCGGATAATGACACAATCCAACCCATGAGGTGGGCGGACTCCTGTGATGGGGGTCTGCCTTTTTGGTTACCGCCGTTTACCCCTGCCAGAGAGACGCTATTCTTTCGCCAAGGCAATCAACCCTAGTACTGGACCGATGGCGAGAACCAAATAGATGAACTGGGAGTCGGTCATGACTTGGAGACTGTCCATCAATTGAATGCTGATGATGGTGATGGAAAAGCCGATACAATTCACAATGGTCAGGGCTGTTCCTTTCAGTTCTGCCGGAGCATGTTGGGCGACCAAGGTCGAGAAAAGGGGAGAATCAGCGATCACCACCATCCCCCAGAATAGCAGAAAGCTGAGCAATACCGGAGCCGATTCCACCTGAAACAGCCAGGGGCAAAGCAAGCAACAACTGCCCGATAGCAGCAGCGCCAGAAAAGCGGTCCGTTTTGTCCCTAGCGATTGCGAGAGATATCCCCCGATGACACAAGCCACTCCACCGATTGCGATGATGCAAAAGGATAACAAGGGAATGTTGAAAGAAACTTCCTCATGCAGCTCTTGGTAGGTTTTCAGCATGATGGGGATAAAGGCCCAGAAGGCGTATAATTCCCACATATGTCCGACGTATCCCAGACTGGCGGCGGTGAAGGTTCGATTGGAGAATACCTGGAAAATGGCGGAGAGATGGAAACCACTACTTTCCTTTCGAAACGGACCATCTGGCACCAGCACCAGCATGATCAAGCCGCCGATTACGGCCAAACCGGAAGTAGTCATGATGACCCAGCGCCACGGGAATGCTCCGGTCAATTCTTTCAACAAATGCGGAAAAGCGGTCCCCACCACCAGTGCGCCTACCAGAAACCCCAAGGATTTCCCCAGGCCTTTTTCAACATAGTCGGCAGCGATTTTCATCCCCACCGGATAGATGCCCGCCAAGAAGAAGCCCGTGCAGAATCGGGTAAGCAGAATGCTACCGAGTACATTGCCCTCCCAGATGATGCCCAGATTGAACAAGGCGCCCATTACCGCACTCCCGAAAAACACCTTGGAAGGCGAAAAACGGTCTGCAATCGTCAGGACCGCAAAGGTGAGGGTGCCGATGATGAATCCAACCTGGACCGAGGAGGTCAAATAGCTCAGCGCTTGTTCCGCCAGTTGAAACCTACTGATCAGGTCATTCATCACCCCATTTCCTGCGAACCACAGCGAGGTACAGCAAAACTGGGAAAAGACGATGATGGGCAAAACGCCGGAGGATCTACGCATGTAGTAGGAAGAAATGATCGCAGTCAGCCTCCCTGAACTCAGGGAGGCTAAAGAAGGAACAAGCTATGAGTGTTTTCCTTATTCAGTGGTCGTCCGGGCGGCAAACCCACCCTTTGGCAGGACATCTACCACGAGAACTCGCTCGTCAGGGAAGGTTCGGCGGGTAGCGAATTCGGTGCGAGTGGCTCCATCTCCGATCACTTCCAGGGTTTGCCCTTCGCTCAGGAAGCTTAGGTCAATTTCCCAGATTTTCTTTTCATCCTCCCCATTGATCCCGCCGATGAACCAATCCCTGCCATGACGACGAGCGATGACAACTTCTTTGCCGGGGAAGCCCTGGAGCAGCTTGATTTCATCCCACACGGTAGGCACGGCCCGAAGAAAATCCTGGGGAACTGCTGGCAATTCCTGATATCCCCGAGCGGCATCGGCAAAGTGCTGCAGACCGGATTCAAAGACCACGGAAAGGGCCAATTCGTGACCGTAGGAAGTCTGCTGCGGAGAAAACATTTCGGTGAACAACACGGGGGTATAATCCATCGGTCCCACCACATTGCGGGTGAAAGGCAGGATGGTGTTCGCCACGTGGGCGTATTCGTTGTAGGTGGGCGCAAAGCTGTAGCACTCTCCCCCGCGAACGGATTCCATCGTCATGAGGTTGGGGTAGGTGCGAGACCAGCCTCTGGGGACCGTACAACCGTGGAAGTTGACCAGAATTTCCTCCGCAGCAGCGTCCACCAGAATGTCCCGGTAGTGCTGCATCATGGCCTGCTTATCGCTTTGGAAAAAATCTACCTTTACGCCTTTGACGCCCCACTCCCGCAGCTTGGCAAATTCTTCTTTACGGAGTTTGGGATCGTCCATGATGTCGCGAGGTCGCTCGGTCACTTGGTTGTGATCTCCACCAGAGTTGTACCACATCAGGATGTCCACGCCTTTGCTTTGGGCATACTCGATGATGCCTTCCACGTTGCCATTTTTCATCAAGTCCCAATTCGCATCCACAAGGAAATAAGGCCAGCCCATGTCGGCGGCATTGTCGATGAAGGGGATCATGCGCTGGTAATCCTGGGGACTGTCATGATCGGACAACCAACTCCAGGAGGCAGAACCCGGACGAATCCAATCGGTATCTGCGATTTTGTTGGGAGCGGCGAGACGTTTGACCACATCAGAAGCCACGATGCCTTGCAAATCGGTACTGAGGCTGATGGTTTTCCAACTGGTGGACCAAGGCAAGGCCCCACTAGGCAATTGTTCGTACATGCCCTCCGCTTCTCCCTCATCCGGCCACTGAATGCTATACCTCCCATTTGGAGCTTCATGGGCTAAGTGAGTGCCTGCATAATTGCCATCAATGCCGGATTCGCTCAGCATCACCCAATGATCCGCAGTTTGAAACAAGGCCGGATAGACCCAACCATTGTTTTTGTCCGAAGGCGCTGCAATGGCATATTCTCGATAAAACACTTCGTACGCAGGGGTGTACGTAGTCAGGCTATCATACGCTTCGCAGCCTAGGACTTTGCTCTTCATTTGATCGAAGCGCATTCGGACCGAACAGTTGGCCGGGGTTTCTCAGGCTGCAGAACAGAAGAGCAAGATGTTGGCGGCTCGGCCAAACCCGGTCTGTAGGATGCCGTACATCCTGCGCAGTTTGCGCTAATTGCAG
>JBCCCJ010000665.1:0-4275 GCA_039033615.1 Bacteroidota bacterium | reverse complement strand
CAAATTGAGACTTCCCAAAAGCGGGTTTCCAACGCAAGGCGATTGTTACGAAGAAAGATTGAAGGATACGAGGAAGAGTGAGAAGGAAAAAAGCGGTTTTCCCAAACGGCTAGCCATTTCGAGCAATATAGATGAATGGCATCAGGATCAGTGATTTCCGTATCAGGGGTAAGGGTAACTGGAGCTTGTTTTCCGTAAACACGCGAGTCTCAGACGCTAATTTTACCGCCTCGACGACCGATATCATAGGATTTCGTCTTGTTCGGATGTGGTGAACCCTTCCCGCACCATCCCCGTTTCCCTCACCGAAGGAAACGACCCACTTTTCGATGAAAAGAAGGACTCCATCGTTGACAACGAGTAAGAAATGTTTGTCTTCACAAAGCCCCTCGCTTCGAGAGAGCATGACTCGCTTGTGGTACGAACTCCTGTCTGTTCCAATGCTCGGAGCAGTCTGTCCTCTGTCAGCGGAGCATTCTTCTCTCTCCACCATTTGAAACAATCTGGATAAATCGTACTTTATGCTCATAAACCCCATCTCCCTATGCCACGCAACCTGCTTTCTTATCCCGGCGATCAAGATACCGACATTTTGGTGGAACTGATTGACGAGGAAGACAACTACGAAGCCTACCGAGGTGCTGCTGAAGTCATCACCAAAAAAGCCAAGAAAAGTTTCAATGACACCTTGGATTCGCTCAAGTTGATCACCGAACAAGTGGTGGGCAAATTGAAGGAAGTTCGGGACTCTCCGGATGAAGTTACCCTGCAATTGGGGGTAAAAATCACCGCTGAAGCGGACATCGTTTTGGCGAAGGTGAACGGAGCTACCCATATGAATCTGACGTTGAAATGGAAGAAAGCGCCAGAGAAGGAAGCCAAGCCCGCCGTCCTGCCAGGATCTCCCCCGCTGGCGGGGGAATAAGGGGGTGGAAATGACCTTCTTTCGCCAAGAGAAATCAGTATTCCTACGTGAGCATTTGTCAATTATTTCCTCCCCCTACCCCCTCCAAAGGGGGACAGCCTTAGCTGAATAGAATCTTTCTCCCTATGCTAAACCAGATCCAACACGCGCTTGGCTTCGAACTGAAAGTCATTCAGGACATCGAAGCCTTCATGCAGAATAACTTCCCACAATCCTACCTGGAGGTCATGACGCCCGCCGAGGAAATGGTGGGCAGCATGTACGAAAAAACCGCCTTCCTGGATCCGGAGGGTAATCTTATCGGCTTGAACCTATTTGATTGCCAGGTCAGCGATGCGCAGATTCGCTTTTTGCAGGAGATGGAACTGCCTCACCTGGTCTCGCTCAACCTGATCAAGAATCAGCTGACGACCTTTCAGATGAGGGACAATCTCTCAGGTCTGGTCTATGTGCAATTGAGCGAAAACCCGCAATTGCAGCGCATCACCCTGGGAGACCACCTGTCCAAACTCGCTCGCTTGGAAATCATCCAAACGGGCATCAAGCGACTCCGCATCCCGGCAGGCTGTCAAGACCTCTTTTTCCTGGAGATCGTCTCCAACGAGAAACTAGAGCAACTCATCATAGATGCTCCCCTACCCCGCCTGATGGTAGCTTTGTTGCGAGGGAATGCCCTCCAATCCTTCCACCTACCTGCGGGCTTTGAGTTGTTGGTCCATCTCTACCTCAACAACAATCAGCTGACTGAGATTGACCTGCAAGGGGAATATCCCGATCTCCTCACCCTGCAATTGCGAGACAATCAGTTGCGAGACTTCCCGGAGGCGTACCTGAGCACCATGCCTCACATGGATGGCTTGTACCTGGGGCGCAATCCTCTGCCAGAAGAATTGGCCTTCCGCCTGGATGAGCGGACAGACCAAAATTCCCTGCACCTGGTCAAGGCTCACTTTGCCCAGCGCAAAATCGGCCAACCCCAACCCAACAATGAATGCAAGGTGCTGCTCATCGGCAATGGCAAAGCAGGCAAAACCGCCATTGTCAATCGCATCGTGCATGATGAGTTCGATCCCACATGGGATTCCACGCACGGCATCTCGCTATTTCGAAAAGAATTAGGCGAATACCTGCTCAACTTCTGGGATTTTGGCGGACAGGATCTGTACCACGCCACCCACCGCCTCTTCATGCAGAAAAATGCCGTGTATCTATTGGCTTGGAGCCTGGAAACCGAAGAATCTTATACCGATCACCGGATTCTCCAATCCGATGGCAAGGAGGTTACCCGCCGCTATCAAAATTATGGCTTGCGATATTGGTTGGAGTACGCCAAACATTTGGGGAAAGGAAGCCCCATGCACGTGGTACAAACGAAAATTGGCAAAGACGCCGTACAAGATAAAAGCGACATCTGCGAGGCGTACGAGGACGACTTTCGGCCAGAAATGCAGTTTCACGCGGTAGAGTCCTCTGAGGCAAATGCCTTTGACAATGGCTACAAAGATTTGCTAACATCTATGGATCATTCCGTGGCCACCATCAAAACCGTAGAAGAAACCATTGCTGAACCCCTGCACAAGCTGCGGGAATTTCTCCGGGCACAGCAGAAAGAGGGCCAACAACTCATGTCTTTCGAAGAATATGAGCAAAAGGCCATCGAATTCCAGGTGCAGGAACCCCGGGAGATGCTGGAGAGCTGGTTGCACAAATCTGGGGTGGTGTATTACCAAAAAGGAAAGTTCAGCGATCAGATCATCCGGGATCAGGCCTGGGCGATCAAAGCCATCTACACCCTCTTTGATCGCAGCGCGGGCATCCCCTACCAGATCGAAGAAAACCAAGGCGCTTTTACCGGAGCCTTTGTCCAGGACATCTGGCAGGAAGAATACCCGGATCAGGGGACCCATGAGTTGTTCATCAACTTCATGAAGTCCTGCGATCTCTGCTTTGAGATCGACACCGGAGAAAAGCATCCCAACTTCCGCGAACGCCTGTTCATGGCCCCGCAATTGTTGCAGCGCAGCAAGCCCGTAACCATTGAAGAAGACTTCTGGGATCGGGAACAGGAGGTGTTGCACTATCGCTACGAAGACGACTTCATCCACGAAGGGCTGATCCACAGCTTCATCAGCAAAACCGCCTACCTCGCCAAGTTGCGAGAGATCTGGCGAATCGGCATCCAGATCAAAGAAGGAGATCAGTATGCCTGTGTAGAAGCCGGAGAGTTTCACCCAGACGGTCGTAAACAGATCAATATTCGCCTGACCAGAAACGCGCGACCGCTCTTGGGGAAAATCCGTCGCCTAATCGGAGAACTTCAAGGCGACAAAGGCCAGGAATTGATCAGCAAAGATGGCAGAACCTTCGACCCCCTCTCTCAAGGAGAGCTGAGCAAACAATTCTTGGCTCATGAGGTCACTCGGCAGTTGGAATTGGACGAGCAAGAGGTCGAAGCAATGATCGGCGAAAGCCCAGCCACTCAGGTACACAGTGCCTTCAAGGAGGATCAATTGGCGAAGGCGAGTCCGGAGGAGATTCAACACATCTTGCAGAAATTGGCCGGCTTAGAGGGGGATGTATCCGACCTCAAAAAGGGCGGCCAATACCTCGGAAGCACTCCTTTTCACCCAGATGCTAAGCCGATCTTATTTGTTGCAGCAGATCCCGAAGACACCACCCGTTTGCGGACCAACAAAGAGCATAAACGACTGCGGGCTCAATATGAACGCAGCGATAGTCAATATGAGCGCTATCGGTTTTTAGACAGTCAGTTTGCCATTGACATCGGAGAATGGGCACGAGCGATGGATGGTGAACCGCACATCATCCACTTCGCTGGTCATGGAACCCAAGCGGGCCTCTTCATGGAAGGGGAAGATGGCAAAAAGGTATTGATTGGGGCTAGACCTCTCCGCCGGATGTTTAAGCGAATGAAAGGAATTACCCAATTGGTCATTCTGAATGCCTGTTACTCCGCCGAACAAGCCCAGACCATTTCCATGCAGGACATGTACGTCATTGGCACCAATCACAAAATCCTGGATCATGCCTCCATCAAGTTCTCCGAAGGCTTTTACAGTGCCTTAGGACGGGGAAAGTCTTTCAAGGACTGCTTTGACGAAGCCATCCTTCCAGTAGAAGTCCACCACCCCTCAGAAGCCGATAAATTTGAAGTCTGGTATCAGGGCAAAATATTGACCGATTGGATGGAATGAATCTCCCCATCAAAAACGACTGAACCCTGTTGAACGAAGTGAAATCCCGAGAATCGGGAATCCCTGCACCTTGAACCCTGATAACATGCTTCACTCCCTCCCCACCCTTTCCCTCGCTACCCTCGAAGATCATAT
>JBCCCJ010000664.1:0-4277 GCA_039033615.1 Bacteroidota bacterium | reverse complement strand
TTTATCAAGACCTGTGATGGCTCGCCATTCACGATCTTCCTTCGGTCTGACCTCTTCGGTAAACATTTTTGACCTCAAAGTACGCTAAACAGACCCGTGCATCAACTCTATTTTATCGGGATTGATGTTTCGGCTTCTTGGCTGGATTTGGCGATTCGGAGCCATGGTCGGAAGAAGGTATTGTCCCAACGTTTTGACAATGATCTCAAGGGCTTCAAAGCCCTGCGAAAGTGGGTAGTGGGTCACATCGGATCTGCCTCCCTTGATCAGTCTGTCTTTATCCTGGAACACACCGGCTTGTATGATTTGGAGCTGACCCACTTTCTCCATTCGAATGGGCTTGCCTACAGCCACTGTAATCCGGTAGAGATTAAGTATTCCCTAGGAATTCAAAGGGGGAAGAATGACCGGATTGATGCAGCTCGGATTGCCCAATATGGTCAGCAAAAAGGGGCGGCTATTGAGCTGAGTCAACCGGCCTCTAAGGAGTTGATTACCCTTCATCGTCTCTTTTCCCAACGGGATCTATTGGTCAAAAACCGAACCACCCTGAAGAACCACAATGCGGTCTTGAAGCGATTGAAGAGTGATTTTGGGCAAAAACCGGTGATTCGACGAAATGAAAGATTGATTCGGGCCTACAATCAGGAGGTCCGTCAGATTGAGAAAGAGTTCCTCAAGTTGATTAAGCAGGATCCCACCTTGAAGCAAAATTATACCTTGCTCCGATCTGTTCCAGGAATTGGCCTGATCAATTCGGTCGTACTGCTGATCAGAACCAAGAACTTTCGTGCCTTTTCGACATGGAGACAGTTTGCCTGCTATGCTGGTACCGCTCCCTTCGAACACCGCTCTGGCAGTAGTATCAAAAAGAAAAGCAAGGTCAGTCAGATGGCCAATAAACGAGTCAAGGCCCTCCTCTCACGGGCGGCTGGAACTGCTGTCCAGCATTGTTTTGAGTTCAAGGCTTTCTATGAGAAAAAACTACAGGAAGGCAAACAACGTGGATGGATCTTCAATGCCATCAGAAACAAAATCATCAGCCGGGTATTTGCCGTAATCAAAAGACAAACGCCCTACAAACAAATTGATAAAATCAAGGCCTACGCAAGCTAGGTTGTTGGAGAACAGGATTCCTCAATCCAACGAAACGTCCGGGTAAAATCAGTAGCGACTCCCCTGAGACTCACCAGGAGAGACTGGATGCGGCTGGACAAAAGTTTGAACAAAATCCCGTGTAGCCTCCCCACATTTTTGATTTGTTTTATCTTAGAAATTCCGAAGCCCCATGCAACGCTACAAGCCGCCCCCAACACCTTCCCGATTCTCGGGATGGCCAACCCGCCTTTGTGGTGAAGGCTACGCAAATAATCACGATTCGCCATGTTGTCTAGGAGTATGATTGCGCACTCTTCCTTCTCTCTTCAGAACAAAAAAAAACCGTTCAGAGCAAATCTTTGATCCTTCTGAACAGAAGGAAATTTTCTTTGAATGTTGGTTCGATTTTTGAGGAACCAAAGCCGTTACTGTCCGTTCTTTCCCAACACTATCCATGAGTCCACGTCTATCGTTGTCAATGTTTGCCTTGCTTGGAATCCTGTTTATCTCCCTCACTTCTCAAACCTGCAACACTCCAGAGCCATCGACTTATGAACCGCCTACAGAAGAGGCGGAAATCAAATTTCGACGCATCACCAAAGATGGGTTTTCCCTGGAGGTGCCTCGGTTCATGAATCAAACCAAAAAACTGGACCAGCAGGCGGTACTCCAGGCTGAAAATGGCGTTCGACAAGCCTATTTGGTCATTCGCGAAGTTCCCCTCTCAGAATTGGCCTCCACTCCTACCGCCAATCAGCGCATTCGCCAGCCCAATTCCCTTTCCCTCCCCGCATTTCGAGATCGTTTTCTGACTTCTCTGGGATTCGAAGTATTTACGTCCCAATGGAAGGAGCTATCTGATCTGGACATTCCTGCAGTCGAGGCGCAAGTTGTGGAGCTTTCTGGCAAACGGACTCCGCAAGAAGAAGAAACCACCCATCTGATTGGGTTTGTCAAAGGGCCTGAGCATGTATTTGCCATCATGGCCTGGACCGAGGCGAGTCAAATCGAAGCCTATCGACCGATTTTTGAGAAAATGCTCCAATCCTTTCGATTAGAGGAGCGATGGGAAGCGAGTTTTCCTTCAGAAAAAGAGGAGAGATTCTCTTCTGTTGAAGGGTAGCATCCTGAAACCGCAAAATGAAAAACAGCGAATGAAAAATGGTACAGGTTGCCATGGCAATTCGTTCCTATCCTTTCAGCTTGGGCCGTTTTCGACGTACAAGAAAACAAATGATTCTTTGACCATTTTCACGGAAGAGTCAAGAAGTTGGGTTCTCCTACCCTTTTAGTGAAACATAGGAAAAATCATACTCCTGACCATTTCTCCAATCAGCTTTGGGCGATTGTTGACCAAGCACAGTGTCGCCTGCCGCGGGCCATCCTTTTTTGTCGGCAAAAAAGGATGCAAAAAACCGCCGAAGCCCCATGCAACGCTCATTGCCGCCCCAACACCTCGGGCTTCGTGTCCAACCCGCCAATGTGGTGAAGGCTGACGCCATGAAGAACCGACTAGAGCCTCTAACACCTACTACTCCACTACTTTCGTAGTTGAACCAATAAATGAAAGGTGGGAAAAGACTTGGCCCTTACAAGGGGTAAGGCTCATTCCTCATTCTTTTCAGGTTTATCCCGCCAATAGGTCGCCAGGGAAGAACCGGAAATGTTCATGAATGGGCCAAATACCGCTGGTGCGAGGCCCATGGTGGCAACTCGGCCCATTTCCAGGGCGATACCTGAAGCAAGTCCCCCGTTTTGCATGCCTACTTCCAGCGCAATCGTTCGGCAGGACTTTTCATCCATGCCGCCCAATTTCGCGCCCCAATATCCCAGAAAATAGCCGATTACATTGTGGACGATTACCACCCCAATCAAGGCCAGTCCGATGGTCAACAAGGAGTCCCGTCCGGCAGCGGTAATGATGGTGATGACCAAGGCAATTCCGCCCATGGAAATCACTGGCATGGCTTTGTCCACAAGGGGAAATTTCCCGTGAAAGAAGTGATTGAACAGCAAGCCTGCGATGACCGGAATGATCACGATCTTGGAGATGCTCCAGAGCATGGCCCAGAAGTCAATGGGGACCAGTTCGTTGGCGAGGAGTTGCATCAGAAAAGGTGTCATGATGGGCGCTAATAAGGTTGCGACCATGGTCAGGGTGAGGGAAAGCGCCAGGTTGGCTTTGGCCAAGTAGGACATGACATTCGAGGCTAGGCCACTTGGGGAGCATCCTACCAAAATGATGCCCGCAGCTATTTCAGGTGGAAAGCCCGAAAGCATGGCCAATCCATACCCCACAAACGGCATGATGGTGAACTGGCATAACAAACCGATCAATACGCCTTTCGGCATGCGGATTACCCCGGCAAAATCCTTGACACTCATGCTGGTTCCCATCCCAAACATGATCACCATCAGGATCGGCACAATCAATTGTTTGAGGTCAAAACTCCCCACGGTCCGAAATACCGCCGGATAATACATGGCCGCGCAGACCGCGGTGAAGATCAGCATGGTAAAAGAAAAGCCTTTCAAGCGCGGGTGTAATTGCATCCCAATGCTCAAGCCCAGAAAACCTAGCACCATCAAGGGGCCACTGAAGGCATATTGCCCAAAAATCAACATGAGCAAGCCAATGGCAGTCAGGAGACCAGCCAGAGAAAGGACGAGGGTAGCAGATTTGTTCATAGCGAGGAGAAGTAGGGAGTTTCTGGCGGAAAGATAGCAGATCGGGAAGTTTTTTCCAGTAATCCGCTATCATCAACAGACTGTTTAGGTTTTTCCTTCCGATAAACCGGAATCTAGGATTTATAAGCCGAACTGGATCTTACCAAGTCGGATTCTTCACAGAATGTCGGTTTTGTGCAAGGTAGTTGACGGAATTGTTATCCGTTTTGTCGGGTATCTCCTAGCCTATCCCTCCAGAATCCCGCTACTTTTGGATCATGAAATCACTGATCTGATTTCTCTGCCATCGACACTAGCCTACCTTGGTTCCCAACCGCTCTTCCTGACCTCCTTCCACGCCTACGAGCAAAGAAGAGGTCTTAGTGATACTGAAAAAATAACTTGGACCATTTCACTTGTTCTTTCTTCCCATCTCTTCGTCAAAAAAAGCCTCTCTTGGCCCGCCAAGCTCGGTTTTTCTTCCTTGATCTGAAAAGAAATATCTACGCGAA
>JBCCCJ010000663.1:0-4285 GCA_039033615.1 Bacteroidota bacterium | reverse complement strand
TATTCTTTTCAGACTACTCGAATCCTGCTCTCCCAGAATCGCTAGTGCTTGTGTGAAACAGGTATCAATGGCTTCTTGGTAGAGACCTTTTTGCTGGGCAACTAAGCCCATTTGGTTCAAGATTTCGGCTATTTCCGCTTTTGCAGCCCCATTATCTTTTGCCAATTTTAGAGCTTTCCGATAATAATGCGAAGCAGAATCAAATTGGTCTCCTTCTAAGAACACCAAGCCATAAGAGCGGGCCAACTTGGGAGCTAAGTAACCCTCACTTTCTCCTAACTCTAGCAAATCTACTTCTCGCAAAGTGTCAATAGCTGCTTGTATTTGTCCTTCAATCGCCAATGCGCTGGATAGGTTGATGAAAACCATTGCGAGGTAATACGGATCAACCTCCCCTTGCTCTACCAAAGAGGACCGAATTTGAATAGCTTGGCGAAAATGATGTATAGCATTTAGGTAGTCGGTTCTATAAGCGTAAGCGTTGCCTAGGTTATTATGAGCACCCGCGGTACTATTTCCTGTAATAGATATGAGTTTTCTGATTTCCAAGCTACTTTGGTACAGGAAAACCGCTAATTCATAGTTGCCAATGATCTCAGCCATCATACCTAAGCGAGAGTAACTATCACCCAAGCCTTTTTCATATCCTCTTTGCTCAGATATTTCCAAAGCTCTCAATGCATAAGGAAGCCCCCGATCAATATTGCTCTCTAGTTCCCATGCTAGTTTATTCAATATGTCGACCGAATCTTCAGCTGTTTGGACTTTTTTAAGACTATCTACTAGTTCCGATACGGATATGGTTTGAGAGAATAGGGGTTGCTGAAATAGCAACAACCCACTATAAAATAGCAAATACAAAGAGATGCGCATATTTAAAGAGTTATATCGTCCAGTTTTTGATCTCGCAACCGGACAGGCTGACATTTTTGCTTATTTAATTCGGTAGGACCTTCCTTTACTACTAGGGTTACATCGTCCTGATCGGTAAGATTGCTAATGAGGAAGCTATGGTCCAATGGATCTCCATTGAAGGGATTGGAATTGGTTTGTACCTCCAATTCAAATTCTCGGTCTCCGCTCCCTCCGGAGGTTTCCGTCACCCCTACCACCGAATAGGATTGGGTGATGGGAATGATGACCTGCATCTCGTGATCTTTTTGAATGGGGCGATCATACAGATGAAGGGCTGGACTCATGTTGGACAAGGCGGTGTCTAGCGCATGCGCATAGGGCATGGTGTGGCGGGCGACCTCTTTGGTTTTTCCATTGACGATTTCTTTGATGATCACCCGGATTTTGGTTTCCCCACTCCCTTTGACGAGGTCTTGTGGCGGGTTGGGATAGTTGGGATAAACCGTCTCTACCTTTTGGTTTTGATTGGATTGTGGATTGGTCAAAACCACCTCCACATCCCTGGTGATGCTTCCTCCCGAGCCGTTGTCAGTGAAGGTGATGGAAGCATACACTTTGTCAATGGGGATCATGATTCTCAGCTCATAGTCATTGGCTGCTGTCACCGGATTGTTGGCGAGGGCTAAGTGGGCTTGTTTCAAGTTCATATGCTGCTATGTTTGAAGGTGTTGTTGCAAAGCTTGATAGGCAGGGGTGATGAGTTGGACGATTTCTCCTTCTCCAGGACCTATGTCTATCCTGATGGAGATTTCGCCATTTTCTTCTTCCACGGCTTGTTTCTGTCCTTGGATATATATTCCAATAACTTGAAAGGTGTTGGCATCGAAGACCGGAGATCCTGAGCTTCCAGCAAATAGATCTAAGTCCGTTTGATACGCTTGTCCATTCTCCTTGACAAAAATCTGGCCATCACATGAAAGCTGTAAAGGCAGACCTAATGGATGGCCAATGGCATAGACTGGCGTTTGAGGAGATTTTTCTTCAGGCTCTAAGGTTAGCTGAGAGCTATTAGGTAGGATTTCAACTTTTCGATCCAGTCGTACCAACGCCCAATCTTCGTAAATCTCCCCATAAGCAATTACTTCAGCTATCCGATACACTTGCTTCTTCTGAAATGTACTAGGAACCTCTTCGCCTTCTTTGTTGTGTCGATACCCAAAGACCACATATTTTTGTTTATGGGTGAATTCTCCGTCTTGCTCTAGCGCATGCCTACAGGTCATCATGAGGTCGGCTCCGACCATGAAGCCCGTAGCACAACTTACGGAGGGGTAATGGGGGTCAGAGATATTGCTGGGAATGGGAAGGTTTTGGGGATTGAGGGGAGAGTGACCTTGCAGCCGATCTAACAAACTTTTCGGACTCATTTCCCAGCATCTTTTTCCTTCTTGTAAAGTGCCTTGATCGATGATTACGGCTACCGCATCTGCTTGCTGGAGTATCGTCTTTTGGACCTCATATGGAGCATGATCTGCCCAGGCTCTCCCAGAGGAAGAGCGGATCAGGTTTTCCCAATATGCTTCATCCCTGAGTTGAAAATCGTAAGCTCGATCATCCATCTCATGCACAGGCTCTCCCGGTCTTGCATGAACATAAGTTGGTTGTACATCCGGGAAGTTACGGATAGAGGTATCGCCACTGACGAGCTGAAAGGGAAGTAAGGGGCCATATCCTGTCTGATGATCGTGAAAGCCCGGGTGTGCTGCCAATCTGAGCAGGTGCTCTTTTAAATCCTCGTTGTTAAGGATGGGAGTCTCATTCTTTTTCCTTTGTCTTTTCTCTTTATGGACAGAAATGATCAGAGCAGCCAATCCCGCTACGAAAGGAGTTGCCATAGACGTGCCACTCATTTCGGCATATCTGATTTTCTTCAACTTGATATTTTTGAGGGAGAAGGTAGGTTCTTTAGGAGGGGTAAATGTGGACCAAATTTTGGTGCCAGGAGCCATGAAGTCTAGTTCTCCACCGGAAGAAGAAAAGCCAGAAGGACGTCCATGCTCATCGTGAGCAGCAACTGTGATCACTCCTCCATATCGGCCAGGATATCCGATTCCATTCTGAGCTAAGGCCCCTTCATTACCTGCTGCACAAATGATGCAAATCCCCTTAGCGAGTATTCTGTGGATGACTTTGTATAGACGAGGTGAATTTCGGGAAGTGTAAACAGAAAGAGAAATGAGGTCTGATCCCATACTCTCTGCCCACTCTAATCCTTTGATTAGCCAATCAATATATCCAACCCGATTCCCATTGATCACTTTTCCAATGAGGAGATCTGCTTCTGGGGCCAGCCCTCTAAATCCGTCAGCTAGATCCGTTGTGATATTTCCTGCTCCGATGAGACCTGCACAATGTGTTCCATGTCCGACTGGGTCAGTTTTAGGCTTCTTTTGTCCTGTGAAATCTTTTGCTTTGATTTTGCCAGCCTTGATCTTTTCCTGAAAGTCAGAGTGCTCAAAATCCAAACCCGAATCGAGAATGGCAACTGTCACGCCCCTTCCCAACGATTGGAACCAAGGGGACTCCAACTTATGTAATTCACTGACCCAGGTCACCCGCTCAGATAATTTTTCCTGAAGATCTTTCCAGTTCGTTTCAGTCCCAGATACAAAATATGATGCTAATTTCAGCATGGCGAATCGCTAGGAGTATTGTCAATAGAAAAAGAAGAAACCTGGAAAATTTCCGGTAAATCTTCATATCCATGAATCCCTGCTGGTCCTCTACCTAGCAGAGATTTGCTGTCAAATCGGGCTAGACTGATGATGGGTACCCCAGGTCCCTCTTGATAAACCACGTGGTCAAGCACTACATTTTCGCAATCCTCTGGGGCTAGTTGGAAGGTATGGTCCGCTAGATGATCATAAGGGCGATGAATTTCTGCTGATACACCTATCTGCCCGCCTTGGGGAAGGGTATGGATGAAGGTGGAGCGCTCTGGTGCTTCTCGATGCCAAATCAACCGGAAATCAGATTGCCAGATCCTCAACTGAACCAACTCTTGAATTAAGGATTCGATCTCTGTATTTAGACACAGCCACTCGCTTTTCACCCCTTGAAGGTGCAGCAAAAATCCCCAGGTAGAACGAAAGCGAATCTGTACCCATGCCATGAGCTTTCCGCTAGGATTCACCACTGATCTGTACATAGTCTTGATGCCATGCTCTGGGAAAAGGAAGTAATTCCTTTTTTGCATGCTTGGCTCCTCTCCCAAAAGAAAGGGTTCGACGGAGAGTTGGAACATCTCAAAAACGTTTCCCACTACTTCGAAACCCTCTTGATAATTTTTCCCAAAATCTCCTAAGCGGTAAGGAGCAATAGGAGAGATCAAGCTATTCCCACTTTCAAAAATAGGAGCTAATGTTTCTTG
>JBCCCJ010000662.1:0-4289 GCA_039033615.1 Bacteroidota bacterium | reverse complement strand
GACAAGGACTTGTGGTGAGCCTGCCGAACCAACTCTCAAAAGAACGAAGCGCATAGCGATTCGCAGTTTGGTAGAAACAGATGCTTTACAGAAAAAAGCAGGCGCATCGCGACTGCCATCTACTGGGATATGCTTTTTCTGATGACATCTGACGTACACCCAGCAGGATCGAGCACTAGTAAATGATATAGCAAATCTTTAATTTGTAGCACTTTTTCTGATTGCTTCATTTTCTGCTGTTGAAACCGACTACTATCCCTATGAAAACCACTACCAATGCTATTTTCTGTGCCTTCCTAGGCGCATGGATGCTTGCTCTATTGGGGCAGGTACACGCCCAAGTCCTTACTGTAGAGCCTGTTTTTCCTACTGCCGATGACACGATCACCATTGTGTACAACGCCGGAGAAGGGAATGGAGAACTGGCGGAAGTATCGCCCATTTATGCCCATACTGGTGTCATTACCAACGAGAGCAATGGTCCTTCCGACTGGAAAAATGTAAAAAGTGACTGGGGCACCACGGATCCCAATGTCTTGATGACTGATTTGGGAGACAATCTTCATCAAATCCGCTATCACATCCGCTCCTATTACGGGGTAGATGCGGGCATCACCATCGAAGAACTGGCCTTCGTCTTTAGAAATGCGGATGGCTCCCTGGTGGGACGATCAGAGACCGGCGGGGATCTCTACTATCCCGTGTATGATGGAAGTGTATTGGCGTTGGCCTTTTTGACTCCCAATCCGCAGAATCTCATCTTTGTGGGCGATACCCTGCCGATCAAAACGGCCGTTTCAGCGGAAGGGACTTTAGAATTATTGGTCAATGATGACTTGATCAGCAGCGCAACGGGCAAAAGCCTGAACTTGGATTGGGTGCCTACCGAGCCAGGAGAGTACTGGATCAAACTTCAAGTCACCGTAGGCCAGCAAGTGGAATCCGATTCCATCTTTGTAGGGGTGATTGGAGACACTCCCATCGCGGACTTGCCGCAAGGAGTAGAACCTGGGATTACCTACCTATCGGATACCAGTGTGCTGCTTTCGCTCTACGCACCGGGGAAAGAGTACGCCTTGCTGATTGGCGATATGAATGAATGGCGCTTGGGTCCATCGAGCCTGATGAACCAAACGTCAGACGGAACACATTTTTGGGCTGAGGTACATGGCCTGACTCCAGGAGAAGAATATGCCTTTCAATATGTAGTGGATGGAAACATTCGGATCGCCGATCCCTACACAGAGAAGGTGCTAGACCCATGGAATGATCCTTTCATTGATGCCCAAACCTATCCTGATCTCAAACCTTATCCGACCGAAAACACCACTGGGATCGTCAGTGTTTTGCAAACTGCCCAGGCAGAATACGTCTGGCAAAACGAGATCGAACGGCCTGACCCGGGAGACCTCATCATCTATGAACTATTGGTGCGGGACTTCCTGGAAGCTCACAATTACGAAACCCTGATTGATAGCCTGGATTACCTGGAGCGGTTGGGGGTAAATGCGATTGAGTTGATGCCGGTCAATGAGTTCGAAGGCAACATCAGTTGGGGCTATAATCCGAGCTTTTACTTCGCGCCAGACAAATACTATGGAACTGAAGAGGCGCTCAAAGCCTTCGTGGATAGCTGCCACGGACGAGGGATCGTGGTGATTTTGGACATGGTCCTGAACCATGCCTTTGGCCAGAGTCCTTATGCGCAGCTGTACTGGGATCCCGCGAACAGTCGCCCTTCGGCGGACAATCCCTGGTTGAATCCCATTGCCCGCCATCCGTTCAATGTTGGCTACGATTTTAACCACGACAGTGAGCAAACCCAAATCCTGACCGATCGGGTGCTGAAATATTGGTTGGAAGAATACCGCATGGATGGCTTCCGAATGGACTTGTCCAAAGGCTTTACCCAGAACTTTACCGATGACGTGGGAGCATGGTCGGCCTATGATCAGAGCCGGATCGACCACTGGATTCGGATTTATGACGAAATGCGTACGGTGGATCAGGATGCCTATTTGGTCCTGGAGCATTTTGGGGACAATTCAGAAGAAAAAATCTTGGCGGAATACGGGATGATGTTCTGGGGGAACCTCAACCACACCTACAATGAAGCCGCTATGGGCTACAACGAAGGGAACAATTCCAACTTTGACTGGGTATTTCACCAGACCCGAGACTGGTCGGTGCCTCACTTGATCGGCTATATGGAGAGCCATGACGAAGAGCGCCTGATGGTCCGTAATCTCCAGTTTGGCGATTCCAATGGGGACTATGATACCCGAGATGCGGCCACTGCCATGCAACGAATTGGGATGGCATCGGCTTTCTTCTACACCATTCCCGGTCCCAAAATGTTGTGGCAATTTGGCGAAATGGGCTATGACATCAGCATTGACGAGAATGGTCGGACCGGGCCCAAGCCCATCCTTTGGAACTATCTCGAAGATCCAGATCGGGCCGCTTTGTTCGAGACTACTTCGCGCCTGATTCACCTGCGTCGCTCGCAGGATATTTTCAAAACCGATGACGTGAACCTTTCTCTGGCCGGGGATGTCAAACGCATTGGGCTCAAAGATGAGGAAATGGACCTGATCGTGATTGGGAATTTTGGCCTCACTATCCGGCAGGTCAATCCCAATTTCCCCCAATCAGGGATCTGGTATGATTTCATGAGTGGAGACAGCATGGAAGTAAATGCTGGAGCCAATTTGATGCCCTTTGAACCCGGCGAATGGCGCATTTATTCATCCGTTCGCTTGTCGGAACCCGATACCACCAATCAACCTCAGGTTCTCACTCCTCCCACGGATGAGCCATATCTCCTTCCTTTTCCCAATCCAGGAAATGGCACCTTGACCTTCCGCTTGGGCTTGCCGTATTCCGGTCGCCCTCTGTTGGAAATCTTCGATCTGTCTGGCCGTCGGGTCGCCCAAATTCCTGAACGTTTGTATGAAGAAGCGGGAGTATATGACCTGGAATGGGACTTATCTGCTTTGACCGGAGGGTTATACGTGGTCAGAATGCTGGTCAGAGACGACGTAGCTACCACCAAACTTCTCATTCGATAAGACCATGAGAAAGATCTATTTGGGGCTCTTGTTCAGTAGCTTCTGCCTACTACTGACCTGTCAAGCCGAACAATCATCCGAAACCAAAGCTGCTGAATCTGCGGTCAGTGTGCCCATCATCGGGAAGCGAGTGTTGTTTCTTGGCAATAGCATCACCCAAAATGGCCTTTACGTCAGCATGGTGGAGTATTGGCTGCGAAAGAACAATCCTGAGGAAGAATATGACCTACTCAGTGTCGGTTTGGGCAGTGAGACGGTTTCCTGCCTAACCGAACCGGTGCATCCCTACCCTCGACCCTGTCTGGAAGAAAGATTGGAACGCATCCTAACGGCTGTGAAACCAGACGTTGTCCTGGCTTGCTATGGCATGAATGATGGGATTTATCACCCTCAGAGTCCCGAACGACTGGCCGCCTATCAAAATGGCATCCGAGCTTTGGAAAACAGGCTGAAGCGAGATTCTGTCCCCTTATTGGTGTTGACTCCGCCCGTGTTTGATTCGCTCCAAGTGGAGGATAAATCCGTTGGACTAGACACAGATCTCTATGGCTATGCTTCGCCTTATCAGGGCTACGATCTGGTGTTGAAGGACTATGCAGATTGGTTGCAAGAAGCCTACGGCCCGGCGGCCATTGACTTACACGGCCCGATGAAAACGTTCATCCAGCAGCAGCGTGCAAACGATCCAAGTTTTACCCTCGCGCCAGATGGGGTACACCCTCAAGCCTTGGGACACTGGATCATGGCCGCTTCCATCCTGAAGGGTTTGGACCAAGAAGTGCCAGAAGACTACCTGACCACCTTGGCTGAGATTCAGGTTGATCCTTTGTTTGAGCTAGTCCACCAAAAGCGCGATCAGCGCTCCAATGGTTGGCTCAAATCCATCGGGTACATTCGGGGCGATACCGTGCAGGAGGGCACTGCGGCAGAAGTAGAGCAGCAGTTGGAAAGCATGGAAAGAGAAATTGATTGAGCGAATAATCGGTAGGGGAAACTCAGCTGTCTAAAAAATCAAGGACTTCCAGGTCAAGAATTCCGAATGCACCACGGACTTCCAGGCCGTGGAGGTGCTTCTGGTCGGTAGACGAGAAGCACTATCGCGGACTAGAAGCCCACGCTACAGAAAAACGGCCACTCTCATCAGGAGAGCAGCCGTTGAAGGATGCGAAGATCGGTGAGGATCAGGAGGGAACCATCAGTTGCTCAATGCCACCATAG
>JBCCCJ010000661.1:0-4303 GCA_039033615.1 Bacteroidota bacterium | reverse complement strand
GGCCTGTCTGCTGGTCTTGATGGCTTGCAAAGGCAGTCAAACCGCACTGGACAATTCTGCAGAAGTTTCGACTCCCAAGAGTGAGGTGGTCGATGCAACGATTGCGACCACGCTACCTCCTTCTGAGCCTTCGCTAGATCAGGCGGTCCCCTTTGATCCTAAGACCCGTACCGGAAAGCTTGAAAATGGATTGACCTATTACATTCGGGCCAACAGCCGTCCGGAGAATTTTGCCGAATTACGCCTGGCCATCAATGCTGGTTCCATCCTCGAAACCGAAGACCAATTGGGGCTGGCTCACTTCGTCGAGCATATGTGCTTCAACGGAACGAAAAGCTTTCCCAAGAATGAATTGGTGGATTATCTGGAATCCATCGGTACCCAATTTGGCGCACACCTGAATGCCTACACCAGTTTTGATGAAACGGTGTATCAACTCCGGGTGCCCACTGATAAGGAGGAGCAATTCGCCAAAGGCTTCCAGATTTTGGAAGAATGGGCACACCTGGTCTCCTTCGAAGGAGAAGAAATCGACAAAGAGCGAGGAGTCATCATCGAAGAATGGAGAACTCGGCTGGGCGCTTCCTGGCGGATGTTGATGCAGACCTATCCCAAGGAATTGTATCAAAGTCGCTACGTGGATCGGCTTCCCATTGGCAAACTGGAAGTACTGAAAACCTTCGAGCATGAAAGCCTGCGAAAGTTCTATCGGGATTGGTATCGTCCGGATTTGATGGCCGTTGTAGCGGTTGGAGATTTCGATCCGGATGAAGTGGAAGAGATGATCAAAACTACCTTTGGTCGGATTCCCAAAGCTTCAGCAGATGCCCCTGAGCGGGTCGCCTATCCAGTGCCTGATCATGAAGAAACCCTGATCGCGATTGTCTCTGATGAAGAAGCGGCCCGCAACCGGGTGGAAATCATGTATAAACACCCGGTTCAGAAAACGGAAAGCGTCCAAGACTATCGGAAGAGTTTGATCCAGGGACTTGCCAGCAATATGTTGGATACCCGTCTGGCAGAGTTGGGGCAGCAAGCAGAACCCCCATTTACCTTCGCCTATTCTGGCTATTCCAATCTAGTTCGGAGCAAGGATGCGTATTCCAGCATTGCTGCGGTAGGGGAGACCCAATTCATTTCTGGATTACAGGCACTCCTGATCGAAAACGAGCGCGCCAATCGGTTTGGCTTTACCCAGACAGAACTGGATCGAATCAAAAACGCCACCCTGGTCCGGCTGGAAGCATCGGTTAAGGAATCAGACAAGACCGAATCCAATCGGATCGTAGATCGGTATGTGTACCACTTCCTGGAGGCCTCCCCAGCCATGAGCGTGGAGCAACGCTTCGCGCTCTACCAAAGCTTACTACCAGGAATCACCTTGCAAGAAGTCAATGAAGCCTTTCGGGCGTTTTTCCGACCAGACAATCAGGTGGTAGTCATCCAGGGAGTGCAGAAGGAAGGGGTGAAATTGCCTACTGAGGAGGAAGTGCGGATGATTTTGAATCGCATGAAGGCCCTCGATATGCAGCCCTATGAAGACAAGGTAGCCACTGGCCCTCTCATGGAAGTCGCCCCAGAGCCGGGTAGCGTCAAAAATGAAACTTTCCGGGAAGATCTGGGGGTAACAGAACTTGAATTGGAGAATGGAGTGAAGGTGATCCTGAAACCTACCGATTTCAAAAATGATCAAATCAGCTTCTTGGCGTACAGCCCAGGAGGGACCTCTGTGTATCCAGATGAGGCCTATATGTCTGCCAGCTTTGCCGATGCAATCATCGGCGAATCAGGTTTGGGAGAGTTTGACAACATCCAATTGAGCAAATATTTGTCTGACAAAGTGGTCCAGGTATCGCCCTATGTTGCGGAGTTGGAAGAAGGCATTCAGGGCGGATGTTCTCCCAGTGATCTGGAAACCAGTCTGCAGATGGTGTACCTGTACTTTACCCAGGCGCGCAAAGACGAAGACGCTTTTGCCTCGATGATGTCGAAAAACAAAGCCTTTTTCCCCAACCTGCTCTCGAATCCAGAATATTGGTTTCGGAATGAGATGCAGGAACTCCGCTACGATCAGCACCCTCGCCGGAAGTTCATCTACAGCTTGGAAGACCTCGAAGCGGTAGAGTTGGAGGAAGCCCTCGAGGTGTACCGGGATCGGTTCGCTGATGCGAGTGACTTCACCTTTGTGTTCGTTGGGGCATTCGAACCAGCGGAAATCAAGCCTCTGTTGGCTCAGTATTTGGGCAGCCTGCCAGCTTTGAATCGAGGCGAGAGTTGGAAAAATGTGAACGCTCCTGCCAAGAAAGAAGCCATTGAGCGAACCTACTACCGAGGCAAAGAGCCCAAAAGCTCGGTCGAACTTGTCATTCACGATGAATTTGAGTGGAACACCCAAGAGCGGTTTCATCTCAGTGCGGCCATGCAGGTGCTGCAAATCATGATGACCAAGTCTATGCGTGAATCCATGGGAGGGGTCTATGGGGTACAAACCCGATCCAGTACCAATCGTCATCCAGAAGGCTCCTATTCGGTGAACATCTCGTTTACCTGTTCGCCAGATAACGTAGAAGAGTTGATCGGGGCCGTCCGGAAGGATATGCAGACCTTGATTGACGAAGGTCCTAGCGAGGAAAACATGAATAAGGTGAAGGAAACCATCAAGAATCAGATTCAGGTCAATTTGAAAAGCAATAGCTATTGGCTTCGGGGGCTGGAGTTTGCCTACCAAAATGAATTGGATCCCAGCCGGATCATTCAGGCCGAAGATCGGGTGAATGCTTTGAGTATAGCAGACATTCAGGCGGTCGCGAATGCCTACTTTGATCTGGATAAGATGTCTCGTTTTGTGCTCATGCCGGAGAAAGAGGAAGAGTAGCAAATAGGATTTTTCCCTTCCAGAAGGTCTCTTTTGACCGATCTGGGAAAAAGCTAACATCATATTGCCCTCAGGTGTGAAAACGTCTGGGGGCGATCTGTAAACAAAAAAAGAGAGCGTTAAAAACGCTCTCCTCACATCTAATCTACCCATTTACATACATACAGTGCTTTTTGCAAAGCATATGCATACCCTAACAACGCAGAGGAGAGGAACTTATTTTATCCGTTCATACCAAGAAGCAGATGGTTCAGGTACCAATCTTCCCTGGAAAAAAGCAAATCCGGCAATTTGTTTGACATTTGTAAATTTTGTACGTAAAATTGTATTGTAATCGAAAACAAACTTCTACTCTTCCTTTTCTGCCTAAAACCATCTCGTGAATGACCTTGCAGCGAGATCTACCTTACTTTTTTATTTCAGGAAAGTAATCCACCCATCCGATGAAAAATTGGCAGCAATACAAGGAATCCGAAGCGCTTCTTCTACAAATCGAAGCCCGTTTCTCCCGCCTGAAGCGCTTTGAAGCCCGCACCACCGAAGAGAACCAAGAGCTTCACGGCTTCACCTCAGATGACATTGAGATCGCTTCCCAAGCCCTGAAAGAGAGCATCAACGCAGATATTTCACGCCTTCCTGGCAAAGTATATTATTGGATCTTTCCCTTTTATCCTGGCAATTTCCTTCAATTGGTCGCCGCCCTTGGCAGTGCCAATGCCATGGATCGCCAGCGCAACGATCCCCAGAGCCGCCAGGCTTTCTACCAGTTTTTCCGTACCGTTCCCATGGAGATTCGATTGGGATTGGGAGAAAAACTGAATCACCCAGAGCTCAGCGCCCAAGCCAAAGTCATCCAGAAAAAAATCCATGCCAAGAAGAACAAAGTGAAATCCTACATGGATGATCACTTTGGGAATTAGGGAATTGGTTGATTGGGAAATTTGGGAATTAGGAGAATGGGGAATTGGTTGCTTGAGGGTTGATTCACGAGTCAACCAATTCACCAGTTAACTAGCCAACCAGTTCACTAGTCAAACCAATCCACCAATTCACCAGTCAAACCAGTCAACTAGCCAACCAATTCCCCACCCCACGAACGCTATTTTTGCATCAGAGTGGAAAACTTCATGCAGTTGGTATCTTTTTGCCAGCGAAGTTTGGTCAGGATGGTCTGGCCATCTTCTTTCCGAAACTCTGCATAAATGGGTACCACGTC
Organism: Bacteroidota bacterium; assembly: GCA_039033615.1. GTDB lineage: Bacteria > Bacteroidota > Bacteroidia > J057 > J057 > JBCCCJ01. Next base: position 212 of record JBCCCJ010000661.1, on the reverse strand, counting down.
AGTTCCAGCGGTGAATTGATCTTTCCAGTTCACTTTTGCTGAAGCCCAAATTCGCAAGGTTCCCTGAACCGTTGCATGACGGTCGATTCGGACTTTGCCAGCATAAGAATGTTTACACGCGTTACAGGCGCATCCCTTGGGCGCGTAGAGGTCCTGTAAATAGGTTTCGAGGCCTTCCTCCAAGACTTGTTTGACTTCTTCGCCCCCCTGAG
>JBCCCJ010000660.1:0-4304 GCA_039033615.1 Bacteroidota bacterium | reverse complement strand
GTTGGAAATCAACGAAAAACGACACTGGTTTTTCCATGGAGACGTATTTGATGCCAGCCTGGAATATGCCAAGTGGCTGGCCAAATTGGGGGCCTTTGGCTATGATCTCCTCATCATGATCAACAGCTTGGTCAATTGGTTTCTGGTCAAATTGGGGCGGGAGAAGATGTCATTTTCCAAGAAGATCAAAAACAGTGTGAAAACCGCAGTCAGCTACATCAGCGATTTTGAGCAAACTGCTGCCAGCCATGCGATTGAGCGAGGGTATGAATACGTCATTTGTGGGCACATTCATCAGCCAGAGATCAAATACCTCCATACAGATAAAGGAGACATCACTTACCTCAATTCCGGCGACTGGATTGAAAATCTGACGGCGCTTGAATACACCAACAATCAATGGTCGATCTACACCTTCGAGGAGAAATTGGTGAAGGAAAAAAAGCGGAAGCGAAAAGATGAAGAAGCGCCTACCAATTTGCTGGATGAATCTCCGGAGGTGCTAGCTCCTGCTACCTTCCCTGCCAGTTTGCTCGACAATCTGGCAGCAGTCAAGCCTGTGAAGCTCACCATCTAAGCCAGCAGTTATGAAAATCTTGTATGCCATACAAGGGACGGGAAACGGCCATGTCAGCCGGGCGAAACACCTGATTCCCTACTTGCAAGCGTTTGGCGAACTGGATCTCCTGATCTCTGGAACGCAAGTGGAGATTGAGTTGCCCTTTCCGGTATCCTATCGTTTGAAAGGCTTCTCCTTTGCCTACAATGCAAAGGGAGGAGTAGCCCTGGGAAAATCGGCCAAAGACAAATTCTCTGGCAAATTGCTGAGGGAGATCTGGCAACTTCCCGTGCAGGAATATGATCTGGTTATCAACGATTTTGAACCGATTTCTGCTTGGGCCGCCCGCTTGAGAAGGGTACCCTGCATTGCTCTCGGACATCAGGCGTCGTTTCTCTCTCCCCTGACGCCCCGTCCAGAGAAGCGAGAGCGATTCGGGGAGTGGGTCCTCCGTGCTTATGCGCCTGCTCCCAAGGCGGTAGGGTATCACTTCGAACGCTACGAGCCCTTTATTTTTCCGCCCATCATTCGGGGAGACATACGGAATGCTACCCCAAAAAACGAGGGGCATTTCACGGTATACCTGCCAGCTTTCAGCGAAAGCCGCCTCTTTGGCATCCTACAGCAATTTGCTACGATTCAATGGCAGGTTTTTTCCAAGAAGGCAACCCGAGCCTATCAACAGGACAATGTTTGGGTACGGCCCGTTAACGCAGCCAACTTCACCGAGAGCCTGGTGAACAGCCAAGGAGTGTTGACAGGAGCTGGCTTCGAGACCCCCGCGGAAGCCCTGTTTTTGGGAAAAAAACTGATGACGATTCCGATCCGGAAACAGTACGAACAAGCCTGTAATGGGGCAGCCCTCGCCAGGATGGGCGTTCCGGTAGCCAAGCGATTGGACGAAAATGGGCTCGCCAAACTACAGGAACTCATTGAAGCCCCTCAACCAGAGCGTCTCTGGTTCCCCGACGTAACCCAATCTTCTCTAGAAAAAGTCTTTGATATCTACGAACGTACCTGGTATTCCAATTCTGGAGAAGAAAGCCCAGATTGGCAATTGGCCTAAAGACACATTTGGTTTTGAGTTTGAACGAATATGCAACAGGCGCCCATCGGGCGCCTGTTTTATCGTTTCAGCTGATCTGGTATCTGATTATGCTTCTTTGTCGGATTCTTCGCCAGCTGTCTGGCCGTTTTCCGATGGGAAGGGATCTATCTGAGGCTCCTCCAATACCGGCGGGGTCTCGATTTCTTCTTCTTCTGGATCGTGCAGCAAATCAGGACCAGAAGGGGGAAAAGGCCTAGCGCCAATCAAGCGCACCAAGTCGTCTTCGAACAAAACTTCCTTCTTCAACAACTCCTGCGCAATGATTTCCAACTCTGGCCGCTTTTCCAGCAAGAGTTCTTTGGTGCGCTCATACGCATCTTCCACAATTTTGCGCGCTTCCTCATCGATCATGCGAGCGGTGGCTTCAGAGTACTGCCGATTGATGCTGTACTCATTGTTTTCCTGGAAGGAAAGCAAGCCTACTTTCGCATTCATCCCGTATTCTTTGACCATGCCATACGCCCGTTCGGTGACCCGCTGTAGGTCGTTGAGCGCGCCAGTGGTAATGTCGGCTTCTCCGAAGACCAACTCCTCCGTGGCGCGACCTCCGAGGGTCATGCACATGCGGTCGATGATCTGCTTCCGGGTGTAGAGGTACTGCTCTTTGGGCAAGTATTGGGCATATCCCAGGGCCATCATGCCCCGAGGGACGATGGAGACCTTCACCAGTGGGTGCGCATGCTCCAGGAACCATCCCGTGATGGCGTGTCCGGCCTCGTGATAGGCGATGATTTTTTTCTCCTCTGGGGAAATGATTTTGTTCTTCTTTTCCAACCCACCAATGACCCGATCCACCGCATCCTGAAAATCATCCATGCCGATGGCTTGCTTGTTTTTTCGAGCAGCGATCAGAGCGGCCTCGTTACAAACATTCATGATGTCTGCTCCAACAAAACCAGGAGTCTGCTGGGCCAATTTCTTGGGATTTACTTCATCTGCCAGGGTCAATTTGGTCAGGTGAACCTTGAAAATGGCTTCCCGGCTGACGAGGTCAGGACGATCCACGCCAATTTGGCGGTCAAAACGCCCAGCCCGCAATAGGGCAGGGTCCAGTACGTCAGGGCGGTTGGTGGCCGCCATAATGATGACTCCGGTATCACTTCCAAACCCATCCATTTCTACCAACAACTGGTTGAGGGTATTTTCCCGCTCGTCATTTCCGCCGGTTACGTTCATCCGGCCCCGGCTGCGACCCACGGCATCAATCTCATCAATGAAGATGATACAAGGCGCTTTTTCTTTTGCTTGTTTGAACAAGTCCCGCACCCTGGCAGCACCTACCCCTACAAACATTTCTACAAAGTCGGAACCACTGAGGGAGAAGAATGGCACTTTGGCTTCCCCGGCTACCGCCTTGGCAAGCAAGGTTTTTCCCGTTCCGGGAGGGCCTACCAGGAGAACTCCTTTCGGAATGTGTCCTCCTAGTTTGGTGAACTTCTGCGGATTCTTCAGGAACTCAACGACTTCCTGCACTTCTTCTTTGGCTTCTTCCAGTCCGGCCACGTCATTGAACGTAACGTTGACCTTGTTTTCCTTATCGTAAAGACTGGCCCTGCTCTTACCAATGTTGAAAATCTGTCCTCCAGCTCCACCAGCACCGACCCTTCGCATGAAGAAAAACCAGAGAGCTACCAGGATAGCGATGGGGATCAGGAATTGGAAAAATTGGGTCCATTCTGTCGTTTCCCCAGAAGTAAAGGGGACGTCATTTTCGCGGAGGTAACTTTCAAAGGCATCTGGGGCAAAAACTCCTGTGGAGTAATGGGGGCCTGATTCGCTGGCTCTGAAAGAAGGGTCTTTTTTTGCCGATTCATAGCCGCCCTCATTTAGGTAAATCAGGACGTCTTTGCGGTTGTTGATGACCACGTTGTCAACTTGTTCATTCTGGACCAGTTGGTCAAAAATGATGGAGTCAATTTCTTTTACTGAGGGTTGACTTTGAATGAGGAAGGTGCCTAGAATGAAGAAGACCAGCACCACTACATATATCCAGTAGAAATTGTTATTAGGCTTTCCGCCGTTTTTTTCTTTGGGATTCAAATCTGCCATACACGCGTTTCCGTTCGATGGATAGGAATATTCCGGAACAATTGAATGTGTAACCGGGAAAGGGAGGATTTGTTAGCTCAACAGAAAGATCAAGGCCAACAATCGTTCCTGCCTCAAATTACTGTCAAATTTTCAGGATTGAAAGGACATAGGGGACAATATTGGCATTTGAACGTTCCTTAGTTGCTATAAAGGCCCTTCAGCCGTCTTTGCCACTGTGTCAGGTTGCTCATGCGTTCGAAGGAGTACAAGGCAGGATCAGCTTGGTTCAGGTACTCCAGCAACTGTATGCCTTTGCCAAGGCAAGCTTTTCCTTTTTCGAACTCCCCGGCTGCTATCCAGATTTCCGCTTCTTCTCGAAATAGATCAGAAAGAACAGATAGGTGCTCTGTCTCCAAATGATCATTTTCCTCCAAGAAGGCAAGGAAATCTTCTGAATCCAGGTGATGCAGCTTCCCATGGGTAAAGGGGAAATAGGCATCATAGATCTGCTCCAGATAGGCAAGGGCTTCCTCGGTTTTGCTTTGTTGTCTCAAACCAATCGGAGCACATGCACAAATTGAACCCAATGGAGCGGTTGCCGATTAT
>JBCCCJ010000659.1:0-4308 GCA_039033615.1 Bacteroidota bacterium | reverse complement strand
CTTCTACGCGTCATGGAGTAGGGGAGTTTTGGGGAACGAAACTGGATGCGGAAGGAAACCTGGAATGGCGTCGTTTTTTTGGGGGAGGTATCCAAGTAAAACACTCTTCTATCGGTTAGAGAATTGGTTCGCTTGAGAATTTTTTTGCGTTCTGCCTTATCAATGACGCTGGTCAATGTGCTCAACTTGATATCGAAGTGAGCAGAAACCTCCTTCATCTTTTGAGGGCCCTTGGTAGAAACGAAGTGAGTCAATTCCATCTCTAGGGCAGAGATGTTGAATTGGTCTTGGACATGCTGCCGATGCTTGCGCATGATTTGGTTGAGAAGAATCAGGCTTTTTTCCAACTGAGAAATTTCTTCAGAGGAATGATTGGCAACCATGGGTTGTTTTTCCATATGGGTAGGGAAGCTAGAGGACAAGTGAAATAGGAAAGAAAAGGGGGGATTAATTTTCAGAGACAGAGGTACTCATGATTTCTGAAATCTTGTCCAGTCCTTCCAGGAACCCCCGATAGCTCTCCGTAGACAATTGCTGGTGGGTCAAAACGGCAATCGCTCTCAGGTAGCGTTGGTATTCGTCGTATAATTTTTTGCCTTTGCGGTTCACCTGCAGCAGTACCACGCGGCGATCCTCTTGGCTGTTGACTCGCTTTACCAGGCTTTGGTTTTCCAATTTGTCAATGACGCTGGTCAGCGTACTCAACTTTACCCCAAAATATCCACCAATATCCTTCATTTTTTGCGGGCCTTCCAGCACCACGAATTGAATGATTTCCATTTCCAAACCGGAAATGTGATACTTGGCCTTGATATATGATTGGTGTTTTCGGTAGACTTCGCTGAGGTGCAAAAATCCTTGTTCTAATTGTTTGGTAACATCAGTGGCAGATACGGAAGTGTCCATGTACAGAGCTAGTTAAAAAAATGGAAAACACAAGTATGTAAAAATTTTCACTTTTCCCCTTAATCAAATCATAAAATATTCGACCATCAAAGATACATTTTTCCTGAAAACAGAACAACTATTCAATAAATTTTCCAATTCTACGGAAGATTAGCCCCGCAACTTTCTCAAATCCTCTTTGTTTTTGGCGAGGATGGAGTAAGACATGGCAATTTTTTCGAGTTGTTCGGTGGTGTCTCTGGCTAGGTCAATCTTTTCGCGATGCAAGATGTGAATCCAGGCCAGCAACTCTGCCGTCGCGGGAGGTTTGCGTAAGCCTTTGCCATTGCGGATCTCAAGAAAGTGATCGATGGCCTGACTCAGCATGCGTTGGCGGAAGTCCTCAGACAAGGCGAGGCGGTTGTCAACAATTTCCTGAAGGGTCCCTTTGTCTGGGAAGGGAATGTGGAAGTACACCACGCGACGAAGAAAAGCGTCTGGGAGATTTTTTTCAGAATTGCTCGTCATGATGACGATGGGCCGATTCTGGAGATCTGCCGTGAACGACTCGCCGGTCTCCTTGACGGTGAACTGCATATTTTCCAGTTCATTCAAAATGTCATTGGGGAGGTCGCGGGGCGCTTTGTCAATTTCGTCAATCAGCACTACAGAGCGCTGTTTGGGGGATTGGCGGATGGCTTCTCCCAAGGCTTCGAACGTCAGGTACTCCTCTACCTTGATTTCTTTGTCTTGGTGAAGTTGGGCGTCATGAAAGTGGCTGAGGGAATCGTAGCGGTAAAAAAGATCCTTGGCCGAAGAAGTCGTCTTGGTATAAAACACCAGGGGATCTCCCAACTGAAGTTCATGTGCAACACTGAAAGCAAGGCGGGTTTTGCCCGTGCCAGGTTCTCCGGTGAGCAAAAGGGGTTGGCCCAAAGCAACCGCCACGTTGACTGCATCCCGAAGAGCAGGCGTCGCAACATAGCTGCCACCGGTTTCTTGCAAGAGAATGGGAGAGAAGCTGGCCGCAGATACATTGCGGCTTTGGATGGTAGAACCATCCCCTTCGTACACACGAAACACAGTAGAATCAGCCATGAAACAGAAGCCCAAAAAGATAAATGAAGCGGAATTTCGGTTTTTGTAAGGGAATTGCCAAATCAGCGAGATAGCAGAGAAAGGCAGCTTTTTCTAATTGTCAGCCTAGGCGAACAATACCGCATTGATCATGGGCAGAAAATGACTGAGATTTTGCCAGTGATCTCCATCTGAATCAGAGACAAAGAGATTCCCCGTGGTGGTGCCAAAAGCCAAGTGGGGGCCTCTTCTGGCCAAGGCATGACGGAATATGATGTCAAAGCAGTTTTCCTGGGGCAAGCCAGTACGAAGCGCTTCCCAGCTTTTGCCTCCATCTTCCGTCCGGCAGACACACAAAGCCTGATCAACAGCCACTCGGATTCGATCACTGGTTGCTGGAATCACCCAGGCGCGTAGGGGATTTTCATGATCAATGGCCAAAGCAAACCCATAATTCGCCAGGCCGTTTTCATCCGTGACGTCTTCCCAAAGCTGCCCCCCATCGACACTCCGAAAAATCCCACAATGGTTTTGTTGCCAGAGAATGTCAGGCTGGGTGTGGCAAGCGAGCAGCAGATGAGGATCCTGGCCCACTTCCGCATGAGGATTGGGCAAATAATCCGCTCGGAGGCCCTGATTTCTCACTTGCCAACTGGCCCCATCATCCCGAGTCTCAAAAACCCCGGCACAACTGACCGCGATGTAATAGTGTGAACTGTCTCGCGGATCTACGACTATGGAGTGGATACCGGCGAAGTTTCTCCCTCCACCAAACCAGTGTTTCGGTCGGGAAGGGTGGTTCCAAAGGCTTTCGATTAGCTCAAAATGTTCGCCTCCATCCTCGCTTCGGAACAAGCCGCCAGGTTCGGTACCTACATATAGGCGTCCAGGTTGATCGGCCTCTCCGGCAGCAAGGGCCCACATCAGTTTCAAACTTGCTGGAACGCCCGGTTTGGCTTCGCTTCCCTTGGGATAGCGAGGAGCCGCCAACTCCTGCCAAGTACGTCCCTCATCATCGGAGCGATGCAACTTCTGCCCCCAATGTTTATGGGCCAGGGCGACCCACCATCGACCGGTATGAGGGTCCACCAAGGCTTGGGAAATGGGCAAGCCGACAAAGTCCTTTTGCTGAAAGACCCAACCCGTTGGACTGAGTCGATAAACAATCAGGCCCTTGTTTGTACAAACCAGCATGCGAGTAGGGGCAGTCTCCATAAAAAGCGATTTACCCTAAGGTACTGCCTTTTTTTGAGGGTAAAAACGAGGCCATGCGGGAATTTTAGGATGAGCGATGCTCCAGTGAATGCATACTTTGAATGCTCTTTCCACCACTAACCATTTTCTCCATGATACGCACCTATGTCGTGATCGCTTTTGGCTTGTTTCCCCTGATCCTTTTCGCGCAACCGGACACCTTACTAAGATTCGATTTTCAGGCCCGAATTACTGATACTCTGATTACGCCGCCTCCGACAAATCTTCCCCAGGAAGCCTGGACTTCGGCCTTCAAAGGCAGCATGCAGACCACCACGATACTCCCTACTCAGCCAGGCAACTTGGTGTATGCCAATACCGAGCTGAGTCGATTGGAAAAGGCCGCAGAAAGATTCTCCTTGGACGAATATCCCGGCAGACTTTCCGTAAAAATATTGGCCTTCTCCGGGAATGACACCATAGAAGAGAGCTCCGGCTTGCTAGTAGGGGACCGCTGGGTTCTCACCAATGCTTTCGCCTTTTGGGATGTGATAAACGAACAATTTTACGACAGCATCCAGGTATTTCCGGCTTTTGATCAGGGGGTGCCTCATCCTATTTATGGCATGGCGCGGGTGAAAAAGGGCTACGCCTTCCTCACTTTATTGCAAAACCAACGACATGATCCTGGTTTGCTGGAATTGGTCGAACCTATCGGCAATGAACTGGGGTACGCGGGCATATACATGAGTCAGGATTCCGCTTTTTTTACGGAGCAGATTTTCCACAAACTCAGCTATGTCCAACAAGCTTTTCCGGGTGATTCCCTATTTGCCTATAGCAATGACACCTTATACTACAACTACGGACGCTTAGACATACTCCCAGCCGTGGCATTCTCAGAGTGGCATGGAGATTTGGGCATTGCTTCTCCTGGCATAGCGACAGGATTGGAAGGTCAATTGGGGAGTCCGTTCTTTTTTCAGGACTCCAGTCAAACCGAACATATCTTTGCGGTTGGTGTGTTCACCTATGCTGCTTTTTATCGGCACTACCGGATTACCCCAGAAGTGTTTGCCGCTTTTTCGCCCTTGATTGGGGGACCGATTTTATCTGCTCAACCTTCATTAGGAGGAGAAGTTGCCATCAAGG
>JBCCCJ010000658.1:0-4310 GCA_039033615.1 Bacteroidota bacterium | reverse complement strand
TACGTACCGCGCTGGAAGTCGCGGAAGCACAATACAAGGCCGCGGCTTTCAACCAGGGACAAACGATCCTTCGCGCGCCTGCTGCAGGTCAGATCCTGCGCCGAATGGGAGAACCTGGGGAAGTGGTTGGTCCTGGTACCCCGGTGCTGTTGCTTTCTTCCATTGGACGGGGGCAAGTCCTGCGCGGCGGACTGTCAGACGTAGAAGTTGTCCAGATTCAGTTGGGAGATAAAGCGACCATCTCCCTGGATGCCTATCCCGGCCAAATCTTTCCCGCCAAAGTCAGTGAAATTGCGGCGGGTGCAGATCCCTTCACGGGTACCTTTGAGGTCGAATTGGCCTTACAGGGCAACCAACAAGCCTTGAAGAATGGCTTCTTCGGTCGAGCTGAGATTCGCCCCAGCGATAGCCAGGCTATGGTCAAAATTCCGATGACCGCCCTGGTCGAAGTACAGGGCAACAAAGCGCGCATTTACCTACCTGATTCTACCCGAACCAAGGTTCGCACCCACGACATTTCCGCCTACGTTCTCCGCGACGACTATCTGGCCGTTCCCCCCTCCGAGCTAGCAGGGGAAGCGTGGATCATCACCGAAGGCGCGGCCTATCTCAAGCCTACCAGTACCATTCACGTTACTGATCCCATTGCCCAAACCGAATAACTATGCGTTTACCAAAATTAGCCATTGAGAACTTTCAGTTTGTGCTGGTCCTGGTCTTTTTGGGGCTTGCTACTGGCCTGCTGTCCTACTTCAATATGCCTCGCTCCGAGGATCCGAGCCTGGACTTCCCGGTATACAACGTCATCGCGGTTTATCCCGGCACCAGTCCCGAAGATTTGGAGGATTTGGTGGTAGATCCCATCGAATCTGCGCTAGGAGAAATCGAAGACTTGAAGCAAGTCAACACCACCATCGAAGACGGGTTGGCGGTGATCAAGATCGAAGGAGAATTCGGGGTGGATACCGACGAGCAATACGACGAGATTTCGGCTTCTGTCAACAAGGTTCGTAGCGAACTCCCGGATGATCTCCAACTGTTAGAAACCCGTCAAGCCAGTCCGCAAGATGTCGTCATTGCTCAGATGGCCCTGGTTTCAGAAACGGCTTCCTATCACGATTTGCTAAAATCAGCGGAGTTACTAGAGGATCGCCTGGAACGCATCAAAGGCATTCGCGGGGTGGACATTGATGGCTACCCGGAAGAGCAAGTCCGCATCAACCTTGATATGCAGAAAATGGCCAGTCTATCCTTGCCATTGCCTCAGGTCTTGGGAATCATTCAATCCAACAATGCCAATGTCCCCGGCGGTGAGGTGAAGGCGGGTACCCAGTCTTTCTCCTTGAAAACCAGTGGTGGCTATGAATCTCTGGAGGAATTGAAAACCACCATCGTGAGCAGTCAAGGGGGAAAACTGGTCCGCTTGCAAGATGTAGCGAAGGTGGTACCGACCTATGAAGAAGATGCCTATTTCACCCGCTACAATGGCCGTCGGGCCGTTTTTGTATCGGTTACTCAACTGTCCTCCTACAACATTCTACAGTTGGGCGAACAAGTGGAAGCGGAAGTAGCTGCTTTTACGCCGATCTTATCCCCAGACATGGAATTGGTCGCCGCTTTTGAACAAGCTCCGGCAGTACGGAACAGGGTCAATGATTTCTTCCTCAATCTCCTGCAAGGCATTTTGTTGGTAGGTGGGGTCATCCTCATTTTTCTAGGAGTCCGAAATTCCCTCATCATCATCACCGTGATTCCCGCTTCCATCCTGATTGCGATCAATTTGCTTGACCTCAGCGGATTTGGCTTGCAGCAGATCTCGATTGCGGGTCTGGTGATTGCGCTGGGTTTGTTGGTGGATAATGGCATTGTGTTGATCGAAAACGTGCACCGCTTCTTGAAAGAGGGACACTCTCCCGTAGAGGCTGCGGTGAAGGGGACTGGTGAGGTAGGGTACGCCATCATTTCTTCTACCATCACGACGGTATTGGCTTTCTTTCCCCTCACCCAACTCGGCGGGGGTACCGGAGCGTTCATCAAGTCGATGCCCATCATTGTGATGTTCAGTCTGGTGGCTTCGCTCCTGCTGGCCCTAGTACTGACTCCTTTGTTGGGGGCGCGTCTGCTGAAACCACGGGTAGGGGATCAACTGACCCGCGCAGAGCAAAGCCTTCGTTGGCTGATGACCAAGGCCTATCGTCCTGTCTTGAATTTCTCCCTGAATCGTCCTGTCATTGTGGTCAGCCTGGCCTTGTTGTCTCTGATTGGCAGTGGCCTGTTGTTTCCCTTGGTTGGGGTCAGCTTTTTCCCTAGTGCAGACAAACCCCTGTTCGTGATCAACATCGACACCCCCAAAGGCACCCACTTAGATCGGACAGATGAAGCGGCCCGGTATGTGGAATCAGTATTGGCAGAGGTTCCCTTTGTCAGCAGCTACCTGTCCAACATTGGGCATGGCAATCCCCAGATTTATTACAACCTTATCCCAAAGAACTACACCCCCAATCACGCCCAAATCGTGGTGCAGTTGGATGAGTATGAAAATGACTCTTTCTATGGCTTGCTAGAGGAATTGCGGACGACCTTCGATCAATATGCTGGGGCGACCATTCGGGTGGTGGAGTTGAAAAATGGGCCGCCGTATGAAGCGCCCATCGCCATCAAAGTTTTGGGAGACGATCCCGATGAATTGAAGCGCTTAGCGGCGGAGGTCGAGGAGCTCATCGCAGGCACGGAAGGAACCCTCAACGTGGACAATCCACTGGCCATCGGAAAAACCAATTTGCGGGCCGAGATCCATCGCGAAAAAGCGGGCATGATGGGCGTGCAATTGTTGGACATTGATCTGGCCTTGCGGACTGCACTGGCAGGCAGTGATTTGGGAACCTTGAGTCAACCGGATGGTACCGAGTACCAAATGCTGGCCCGCTTGGGTGGCAGTGAGCGGACTCAAATTTCTGACTTTCACCGGGTGTCCCTGCCTAGTCAGAGCGGGGCGCAAGTGCCCCTGCCGCAATTGGTTCGGTTGAAGTTGGAGGCTGATGCCGCAAAAATCGACCATTTTGACCTCCAGCGAACCGCTACCGTAACTGCTGATGTAGGAGAGGCTTATTCCTCCAACGAACTCACCCGGGCCATCATCGACCAATTGGATGGCATGGACTGGCCTGCAGGTTATGAATATTATGTGGGGGGCGAATACGAAACGCAGCAGGAGTCTTTCGGAGACTTGGGACAATTGCTGGCCGTGGCCATTCTGGGGATTTTTGCAGTGTTGATCCTGCAATTTCGTTCCCTGGCACAGCCCTTCATTGTGATCTCAGCCATTCCCCTGGCGTTTACTGGCTCCATTGTGGCTTTATTCCTGACGGGATATTCCTTTTCTTTCCTGGCATTTGTGGGCTTTACCAGCCTGACGGGGATCGTGGTGAATACATCCATCATTTTGGTCGACTACGCCAATCAGCTTCGAGACAGAGGCATGGACTTGAGAGCCGCTTTGCAACAAGCCGCAGAGACTCGCTTCTCCCCGATTTTGCTTACGACGCTCACGACCATTTGTGGGCTCTTGCCGCTCACGCTCAGCGGCAGCAACCTGTGGGCTCCGATGGGCTGGGCAATCATTGGGGGGATGGTTTCTTCGACTTTGTTGACAATGTTGATTGTGCCGATTTTGTACCAGTGGTTGAGTAAGGAGAAGCGGGACCGCTTCGCTGCGTGAGGCGGGAAGCGGGATTTTTGCCGCTGGCAGGGACTGCTGTACCCTTTCCGCTCTGCCCCGTTTTCCCTCCCAAGGGAAAACGACCCGCTTTTCGGTGAAAAGGGGCATTGGTCCCCCCGTTTTCTACGAAAACTGCCCCCCTCGGTCCGGCGCGACAGGCTTGGCGAGGGGGGCGAAGTGATATGGCCGCTGGCTGGGGGAGAGCGGAACCCTTTCCCGCACTTGCCCCGTTTTCCCTCCCAAGGGAAAACGACCCGCTTTTCGGTAAAAAGGAGGAATGCCAATCGAAGATTGGAGGATTTCTGGCGCAGCCACGATGATCGCGCCCCCCTTGCGCTGGCTCGTGCGCGGCTCAAGGGGGGCAGCAATCGCAGATTGCGGGGGGACTGTTCCCCCCGTTTCCGACGAAAACTGCCCCCCTCGGTCCGGCGCGGCAGGCCCAGCGAGGGGGGCCAGGTCATGGGGCTGGTAGCTCAAATGGGGCAATCGAAGATTGGAGGATTTCTGGCGCAGCCACGATGATCGCGCCCCCATTGCGCTGGCTCGTGCGCGGCTCAAGGGGGGCAGCAATCGCAGATTGCGGGGGGACTGT
>JBCCCJ010000657.1:0-4315 GCA_039033615.1 Bacteroidota bacterium | reverse complement strand
GCGCCGCTCGGCCAGTCGGGTGTCATTCAAAACGACTACTGCATACATGGCACTTTCCGCAGAAGAGGCAGGTTCGGTAACGGCAACTTTTTCCGTTTCGGTTTCTTTGGTGGTTTCAGTACCAGAGCAGGCAACCAGGAACATGGCCAGACTCAGGCCAAGAAGTGTGAAAAATTTGTTCATAGGAAATAATAAGGTTTTATGATACTACGGGCAAAGGTACTCATTTCCACCTTTTTAGACCATGCCTGGGATAGGAAATTCTCCAAGGGAAATTTTAGACTGGAGGTTCTGGCAAGCGATTTTGACGAGGAATCGCGAGTCATTTTGAGGAAAAAGCGGGCAGAGCAGGTTCGCCAAGCCAGGATTTCCTGGAAAAATTACCCTCGCAAACATGGTCTCAGCGAGAAAATGTTGTTATCAACCTTTGAACAATCCATTCAACGCCCAAAAATCCTACGATCATCAGAAATGGTAAAACGGATACGAGGAAGCGGGACTCCTCTCCGGCTTCTCCGATGATGGGCATGAAGGAAAGGAAGGCTGTGATTAAGATCAGCCAGGTATCCCATTCGAGGAGGGAAATGGGTTGTTTGATCGCTCGAACCACCGTTCGCATGAGGAGGAGAGCCAAGAGATAGTATATCAGCCGAACGATGCCCCGATAAGCACTGACAAAAAATCCCTGGGGATCATAGTCGTACATGGCCGTTTGTGGCTCAATGAAATGGAGGGTTTTGTCCCACAGCAATCCCATCGCCGCCAGAGGTTGGCTTTTGATGCCATCCATCACCGCTTGACTGCGGACTTTGCTATTTTGGGCGTGGATTTCCGTGTTGAGGTTGTCCCAAAACCAATTGTAGTCCTTCATCGGCGGGGCTTCTGGCTGAAGTTGGGCTTCCATGGCTTCCTGATCTACCAGGGGCATCCAGGCCCGAAAGAGGTTGGTGCCGCCATGATTCGACCAGATCACCTGTCCGTCGTTGTAGATCAATAATTTGAGGTGCCAACCCCCAGAGAAGAGCAGGATGGGAATCAGAAACGGCAGAATCAGACGGGCTCTTTTTGCTTGGATGAAATGATAGATCCCTAGCCCCATCAGGAGGGGGAGCAATAGGATCATGAATGGTCGGGCCAATTCTGCCATGGAGAGAAAAAATCCGGCTCCCAAAGCCATCAGCCACAGTCGCCAGTTCCGCATCTGATCGGTGAAGCTCTTTTTCAGCAGCAGAAGACCGATCAACAGCAAAACGGGCAACAACACATCGTAGATCTGCGGATTTCCGGGATGAACGATCACCAGTCCTTTCAGCAGAAAAACCGCAATCGGTAAGCCCGCCAACAGATGCCAGATCGTCCGCTTGGTGAACCAGATCGGGAGGAGGACTATGCCGATCAAGGCCAGTCGATAGAAGCCTTTGACCCACCAATCGAGGGTTTCCCACCAATTCCAGGAGAGAATTTCTACCAAAGAGATGAAAGGTGGAATCCCCGTGCGTAACTCTTTGAGGTAGAGGAGAATATCAGCACTCGTTCGGTAATCGCGAAATGAGAAGATGCGCATCCAGTCCATCGCTGGAATGGCCACCGAGTTCCGAGTCTCCCATAAACCCCATAGCACGAACAAGCCATAGGCCAGTCCGAAAAAAGGGGTCCGGTAGCGGGTGAGCCAGGCTTCGAATCGTTGGTATGTGCTTGGATTAATTGGGCTCAATTAGTTCGACTTTGAGGTTGTCTATCCAAACGTCGGTTTTGCCATTGGCGTTCCAGGCGTAGACCTGAATCAAGCTTTCAGGCGTGCATTGCTTGGGAATGCGCATCTCGTATTCCATGTGGTGCCACCGCCAGGGATCGGTCAGCCAGTGCATACGGGCGCCAGTTCTGCGGAGAACTTTCCCCTCGGTGAAGGCCTGCTCATTTTCATAAAAGACGGTAACCAACTGGCTGAATCCCCACTCATTATACCTAGGCTGAATGTATAAGATGTCTGCTGAGACTCGCACCCAACCGCCGGGAGCAGGAGAAAATTCGCTCAGCAGGGATTTATAGCCGGGAGAAAATGGAGCGTCGGCACTGAGTTTCCAAGCCCGCTGGCTTTCGTAGGCTTGCTCTGAAGAAGCGAGGGTATCGGTTTCGAAGTCATTGTGATACAACTCCCGCACCTGCATGCCTCGGGTATCTTTGAGTTCCCGCCGCACGTCCAGGAAGAGTTTGTCGGCTCGTTGGACGTTAGTATTTCCAAAAATTTTCCAGTAATATTTTTTGGTCATGTACTCTGCATTCCACCCGCTGCCGCTGGCGTGGGCTTGCCAGGTCATCACCAAATTGAGGTCGGTGCAGAGCAAAATGAAAGCGATCCCCGCAATGGTGAGCCAGCGTTTGGTCCAAAGAAAACTGATCGCTGCGGCCAGAGGAAGGGCGAGTACCGCATAGGATTGGACCAGCGGACGGGCACCAAAACTTCCGCCATACCACCAAATGCTCCAGGAGAACACCACATACACCACCGGGAGAAAATAGCCCACCACCGCGAGGAATTTGTCCCGATGTTGGGTGAAGAGGGGAATCAAGCCTAGCACTGAGAGGCTCATCACCGGCGTATAGACCAACCAGCCTTTGCGATAGCCGATGAGGCCTTCTTTGAGGTGCGGATTCAACCAGTCAAACCCATATTCACCATAGCTGTAGAAAAGCCAATTGCCGGAGACATATTTCCAATAGGCCAGCTGCATCATCCCCATCACAAACATACCCCCGCCGACCAGCAGCAGATGCGACCAATTCCCAATGATTTGTTGCCACTTCTCTTTGAGGCTGGCTCGATTGTGGAGGCCCCAACAGATCGGAATGAGAACCGAAAGCAGATCCGTAGGTCGGGTAATCGTCGCCCAACCAAGGGCAATGCCCAAGAGTCCAGCTACCCACCAGCGAGGTGTTTCGTGCCAAGCCGCCGTGAGCAAGAGGATGACGGCATAGAAAGAAAAGAGGGCATTATGCGGCATCGCACCGTCATAAGCGACATAGTTGAGGTAATTGGTGCTGAACACCAGGACGGCCAATACTACTGCCACGGTCAGATCCTTGAAATAGCGCAAGAGCAATTTGCGAAGGGCGATCAGTCCCAGTAGCGCATAGACGATGCTCCCCATCGCAATCATGAATTGATACGGCTGGGAGAATCCGTCTTGGGGCAGCCCTTGCCAGCCCGCCATCAAATGTCCGATCCAGAAGAAAGGGGCCCATAACAAGGCTAATCCGACCGGATAACGAAGCACCTGATTGCCATCCTCCAGTTCGATGGAGTGATAGTATTCGGTCGCCGGGTAATAGGCTTCGAAAATCTCGTCTTTGAATTCGAGTTGGGCAAGGTCGTCGTAGAGGAAGACCGCTGGCAGATACAAATAGTAGCCAAATACGTCCCAGCTCAAAACCGATTCACTGCCATGTTTGTCCCATTTGGGATAGAGGTGTGCAACCCGAAACAAGCCGTACGCCAGTACCACCAAGGTTATGAGAGAAATGTAGGCACGAGATTTCATCGGCTAGCAAAGTTCCGCTCAAATTGCGTGCAGGAGCGGAGAATTGCAAACCACCCACTTTCCCTTGTGGGGCAAAAGCATCTTCGAGTCGCATATCTTCCATCAATGGACATGAGGAGGCTTTTTCACATTGACGTACCTACGGCACGTCTGATCCCCGGATCAAGGCGGTTGCTACCGACATCCACGTACCTATTGGCACCCTTGGCTTTGCCAAAAGAAACCTTTGCCGAAGGCAATGGTCGGGTAAGACCCGAAATGTGGGTAGCCAATGTATTCTTCTCCTTGGGGATGGCGTGCAGTAGGTACGCCCATGTAACTGATGTTTCCGAGTAGCCGGAAGGCTATTCCGAAATATCGGAGATGCTTTTGCCCCGTTTTCCCTAAGCTACGCCCCCTACATAGGACTGCAACATGATCGGCATGATCAACATCAGGATGTTTTCACCTTCTTCTTGCACATTCGGGAGAATGATGCCTGCTCGGTTGGGTTGGGACAGCTCGATGGTGACTTCTTGGGTATCCACATTGCTGATGACCTCTAGCAAGAGAGCCGCGTTGAAGCCAATTTCTACGTCTTCGCCTTCATAGTGGCATTTCAGCGTTTCCCGGGCTTCGTTGGCGAAGTCGGGATCCTGAGAGGAAATCTCCAATTCGCTGCCTTTGATGGCAAAACGAACCTGGTGGGTGCTTTTGTTGGCGAAGATGTTGACTCGACGCAGGGTACCAATCAGTTCCGCTTTGGAGATGAATAAGCGATTGGGATTCTCGGTCGG
>JBCCCJ010000656.1:0-4316 GCA_039033615.1 Bacteroidota bacterium | reverse complement strand
TCAAAAACTTTCGAATTGAGGAAATCTCATCAACTCCGCCTGAATATCCAGGAAAGAGGTGCTATTCTTGTCTCAGCAGAAAAGCTATCAGTTATATGGGAGAGATCAACCTTCTTGAGGAAGCAGAATCAATGAAAGAGAAAATGTTACGATTTGGGGTTTGGGGATTTGTTCTGGGGAGTTGTTTTCCCCTCGTCGCGACCATGCTGAAGTTGTGGGAGAAGGGGATGGCAATGAGTTTGAGCAATGTCGCAAGCCTCCATGCCGGAGAAAGTTTGTTGTGGATCATTGATATGGCTCCCTTCATTCTTTGCGTATTGGCGGCTCAGATCGGTAGGGGGCAGGATCGCCTACGCCAAGCAAATGAAGAACTAGAAGCCCGGGTAGAAGCTCAAACTCAACATCTCGAAGAAAAAGCTGCTACCCTGGAAGCAGAAATCGAACAACGGGGCGAATTGGAGCAACACCTTCGCAATGCCAAGGTCGAAGCGGAATCAGCAGCCAAAACCAAATCAGAGTTTTTGTCAACGATGAGCCACGAAATCCGCACCCCCATGAACGCGGTGATTGGCATGACGGGGATGTTGCAGGATACCAAACTCAACGAGGAGCAGGCAGATTTTGTGGAGACCATTCGAATCAGCGGGGCAAATCTCTTGGCGGTCATCAATGACATCCTGGACTTCTCCAAAATTGAAGCGGGGAAAATGGAAGTGGAAGAAGAGGTACTGGATATTTTGGAGCCCATCGAAGACACGGTTGATTTGCTTTCCACCAAAGCCGCTGAAAAAGAAATCGAACTGTTGGTAGCGGTGGAAAAAGAGGTCCCAAGGATGATTCGCTCCGATTTGGCCAAGCTGCGCCAAATTCTGCTCAACCTCACCAACAATGCCCTCAAGTTTACCGAAGAAGGCGAAGTGGTGGTCAGGGCCAAATATTTGGGGAAGAAGCAAAGCAAAGCCGAAATCCAGTTATCGGTTTCAGATACGGGCATTGGCATTCCACCTGAGCGCATGAATCGGCTGTTCCAGGCCTTTTCGCAAGTCGATGCCTCTACCACCAGAAAATACGGGGGAACTGGCCTCGGCTTGATCATCTGTAAGCGGATGGTCGAGTTTTTGGGCGGCAGAATTTGGGTAGAAAGCGAAGAAGGCCAAGGGTCCACCTTCTTTTTCACCATCCTCGCCGAGCCCGCAGAAGCAGACTGGGATCTTCCAGACGTCAGCATTCTCCAAGGAAAAACGGCCCTCCTCGTAGATGACAACGCCACCAACCTCACCATCCTAGAATACCAATGTCGGGAGTGGGGCATGAAATACGAGAGCTACCGAAAGCCTCAGGACGTCCCCAAACAATTCGATCAACAGCCGAAATGGGACCTCGCCATTCTGGATATGCAAATGCCGGGAATGACCGGGGCCGAGTTGGCCTATGCCCTTCGCAGCCATGCCGCGACCAAGCACCTTCCGTTGCTATTGCTCAGTTCCATCGGTCTGGAATTGCCAGAAGCAGAGGCGAATCTTTTCAACACCCTGCTTTACAAACCGGCCCGAAAAAATCATCTCCTGAAGCGTGTCTTGGGGATGTTTGGCAAAGAAACCGAAGAACAGCACGAAGGCATCGAGAGCCCCGCAGATGATACCGTCTTGGCGGATCAATTGCGTCCCATTCGCATTCTCCTAGCCGAAGACAACCCCATCAACCAAAAGGTCGCGGTTCGGATGCTGGAGAAACTAGGCTTGACGGCAGAGGTCGCCGGAAACGGCAAAGAAGCCTTCGAAGCGGTCCAAATGACGCCCTACGACCTGGTTCTGATGGACATGCAAATGCCAATCATGGATGGAATCGAAGCGACCCAGGCCATTTTGGAGAAATTGCCTCCTCACAAAACGCCCCTCATCATCGCCATGACCGCCAACGCCTTCAAAGAAGACCGGGATCGCTGTTTTGAAGCGGGTATGACCGATTATTTGTCCAAGCCCATTCAAGTAACAACCATCGCCGAGATGTTGTTGAAGTGGTTTGCCAAAGATCAGGTGCCTGCCTGACGCTGGGCTTTCTCCCTAGCCGCCCAGACGTTTCTCCTTCAACAAAGCTGCAAATAGGTGTAGCATAGGCCGATGGCCAATGTCAGCCTGTCTCTAATCTGGGCAAATCTTCCGCCTGCTGCCTGCTTTTTGCTATCTTTGCAGCATGAAGTTTCCTCGTCCTATCACGGATTGGTTGCCGATCACTCGCAAGGAAGTCGAGCAACGCGGTTGGGAAGAATTGGATGTCGTTCTGATTTCCGGTGACGCCTATGTGGACCACCCCGCTTTTGGGCCGGCAGTCATCGGCCGGATCATCGAAGCGGCTGGCTACCGCGTAGCCATCATCCCCCAGCCCAATTGGCAGGACGACCTGCGCGACTTCAAGAAATTCGGCAAGCCCCGGCTCTTCTTTGGCGTAACCTCCGGTTGCATGGACACCATGGTCAACCACTACACCGCCAACAAACGTCGCCGGACCACTGATGCCTATACCCCAGACGGAAAAGCTGGTTTTCGACCAGATTATGCCTTGAAGGTGTACTGCAAGATTCTCAAGGAGCTATATCCCGATGTTCCCGTCCTCATTGGCGGCATCGAAGCCTCGCTCCGACGCGTCACCCACTACGATTATTGGGCCGATCAACTCTTTCCCAGCATCCTGAAAGATACCGCTGCCGACCTCCTCGTCTACGGCATGGGCGAGCAAGCGCTCTATGAAATTTTGGCCCTCCTGGACAAAGGGGTGCCCTTTTCTTCCCTGCGGACCATCAAACAAACTGGCTTTTTGGTCAAATCGGAGGAGAAAATGCCCAAGAACAAAAACTGGCAAGATGTGGAGATTTCCTCCCACGAGACCTGCCTCCAGAACAAATTGTCATTTGCCGCCAACTTCAAAATCATTGAGCAGGAATCCAATAAGGTCCAGGCCCGACGCATCTTGCAGCAGATTGGCGAAGATACCCTGGTGATCAATCCGCCCTTTCCGCCCATGTCGGAATCCGAGATCGATCATTCTTTTGACCTCTCCTATACCCGTTTGCCTCATCCCAAGTACAAAAAGCGGGGCGCCATTCCGGCCTACGAGATGATCAAATTCTCGATCAACATGCACCGGGGCTGTTTCGGAGGCTGTAGTTTTTGCACCATTTCGGCTCACCAAGGCAAATTCATTGCCAGTCGATCCAAAGATTCCATCCTCAAAGAAGTGGAGCAGGTAACCCAAATGCCCGACTTCAAAGGCTACATCAGCGACCTGGGCGGTCCATCGGCCAATATGTACCAGATGAAAGGCAAGGTCCAGGAAATCTGTGATCGCTGTTCCGCGCCTTCCTGCATTCACCCCGTCGTCTGCCACAATTTGGATACCAGCCACAAGCCGCTGACCGAAATCTATCAAGCGACTTCCGCCCATCCCAAGGTGAAGAAGGCCTTCGTCAGCAGCGGGATTCGCTACGACTTGCTGGTGGACAGCTACAACAAAAAAGCCGACAAGGCCGACTTGGAGGAGTACATGGACAACCTCGTCCAGAATCACGTCGCAGGCCGTCTGAAAGTCGCCCCGGAGCATACCTCCGACGCGACCTTGAAAGTCATGCGCAAGCCTTCCTTCAAGCACTTTCACGAATTCAAGCGTCGCTTCGACCGCATCAACCAAAAGCACGGCAAGGAGCAACCCTTGATTCCCTACTTCATCTCTGCCCACCCTGGCTGTGAAGAAGCGGACATGGCCCACCTGGCCTGTGAAACCAAGGACATGGGCTTCCAATTAGAACAGGTACAGGGCTTCACTCCCACGCCCATGACTGTCGCGACCGTCATTTACTACACAGGCGTTCATCCCTATACCCTCAAGCCCGTTTATACCGCCAAAACCCGGGACGAGAAGAAAAACCAACACCTTTTCTTTTTTTGGTACAAGCGAGAAAATCAGGCCAAAATCCGCCAGAAACTCCGCCAATTGGGTCAGGGAAACATGGTCGAAAAGCTCTTAGGCCAACGCAAAACCCAGGCCCCTCAAAAGTTTCGGAAACCCAAATCGAACTCCAAGCGCCGTCGATAGGCTCGCATTTCCCGCTCATTTCATTCCCTCCTCATGCCCGAATTCCTCGCTCATTTTGATCTCAGCAACTGGGAATGGGGGCTGGTGATTGCCTGCGCCATGATGGTCGGCATGTCCAAAGTAGGCGTCCAAGGGGTCTACAATCTGGTGGTACCCCTCATGGCCCTCATATTTGGGGGAAAACCTTCGACCGGAATTCTCCTGCCCATACTGATCATGGCTGACAT
>JBCCCJ010000655.1:0-4327 GCA_039033615.1 Bacteroidota bacterium | reverse complement strand
AGTTCTTCGTCAAAAAAAGCCTCTCTTGGCCCGCCAAGCTCGGTTTTTCTTCCTCGACCTGAAACGAAATATCGGCGCGAAAAGAGGAAGTTATTTTTCAAGTATCACTTAGCTCCGAAAGCACTAGGAGTATGGGGTAGTCCTGATTTTATGGAAAAAGCAGTCTTTGAAGGGCTGCTTTTTCCGTTTCCTTTTGGATCTTTGTAAGATGAAAATCGTCGAATGCCCCCGCGATGCGATGCAAAGTCTGGAGCGCATCATTCCCACTGAGGAGAAAATCACCTATCTGAATCAACTGCTTCAGCTAGGCTTTGATACCCTTGATTTTGGGAGCTTTGTTTCGCCCAAGGCGGTGCCGCAATTGGCGGATACCGCGGAGGTGTTGGCGGGGCTGGATCTGAGTCATACTGACACCAAGCTCCTGGCGATCGTCGCCAATCGAAGGGGAGCGGAAGCAGCTTGTTCGCATTCCGCAATCGACTATCTGGGCTACCCTTTTTCTATTTCCGAGACCTTTCAACTGCGAAATACTCGGAAAACCATCGCGGAATCCCTGAGTCTGGTGCAGGAGATGCTCCAATTGTGTGAAGCAGCAGGCAAGGAATTGGTGGTGTATCTGTCGATGGCTTTTGGGAATCCGTATGGCGAGGAGTGGAGTCCTCAATTGGCCGAAAAATGGACCGCAGAATTGGCCGCAATGGGGGTGAAAACCCTGGCGTTGGCGGATACGGTGGGAGTGTCGCATCCCGAAAATATCCGGGCTCTCTTTGGGACCCTGGTGCCACGTTTTCCCGAAATCGAATTTGGGGCGCACTTTCATTCTACGCCAACCACCCAGGAAGAAAAGCTAGCTGCTGCCTGGCAAGTGGGTTGTCGTCGCTTTGATGTGGCTATGTTGGGCTTCGGTGGCTGTCCATTTGCTGAGGATGAGTTAGTTGGGAATATTTCTACTGAGGCATTGTTAAGCTATTGTAAAAAGAACGATATTAGCAGCGAAATTCATGAATCATTACTTGCGACTACTGCTACGCTAGCTTCTCGGATGTTCCGCTAAGGTGCATAGATGTATTTGAAAAAAATTCCTGCTTTACTGCAAAAGCAACTGCCTGAAGTTCAGTGGCGAGTAGATACCCATGATCCGGTATTGTACCTGACCTTTGACGACGGGCCGACCCCTGAAATCACCGAGTGGGTATTGGCGCAACTGGCTGAATGTGAGGCCAAAGCGACCTTCTTCTGCATTGGAAAAAATGTTCGTCAGCATCCGCATATCACCCACCAAATCCTGGATCAAGGCCATAGCATCGGCAACCATACGGAGCATCATCTCAATGGCTGGCGAACGGCGCACAAAATCTATCTCCGGGACATTCTTCAGGCGCAACAAACGATTCAGGAATACACCGGCACCCGGACCCGACTCTACCGTCCTCCCTATGGCCGGATGAGCATGCCGCAAATTCATGACGTCAAGCGATCTCATCACATTGTGATGATGGACGTGATCTCTGGAGATTTTGACCTCAAACGAAATGCATCAGACTGCGCCCAAACCGTGATTCGGTACGCCAAGCCCGGTTCCATTGTGCTATTTCATGACAGTGTGAAGGTATGGTCGAGGTTGGAAGGAGCCTTGCCGAAGGTGCTGACTCACTTTGCGGATCAAGGCTATTGCTTCAAGGCCTTGCGCCATGAATGGAGAGAAGAGCTATTGCTGACTTAATTCCCGGATCACCATCAACAATTCGTTGAGCATCATCGCGGTAGCGCCCCAGATTTGATAGGGCGGGACCTCAAATGCGGGTGCTTGAAAAGCGCCATGCTGTGGCAGGTGAATGGTCGCCATGTGCTGCGTGTTTGCATCTAGCAAATGAGCTAGCGGAGTCTCTATCACGGCGGCCACTTCCAAGGGAGAAGGCACGAAATCAGGACGTTGGGGCAGAAAACCTACGGTAGGATATACCAGAAAATTGCTGGGAGGAATGTACATGGGGGTCAACTGTCCGATCACCTGTACTTCGTTGGCAGGAATGCCCAATTCTTCCTCGGCCTCTCTCAGGGCAGTGTGAACCGGGCTCTCGTCTTCTGGTTCTACTTTTCCCCCTGGGAAGCTCACTTGCCCACTGTGGACGCGCCCATCTTCGGTCCGTTTCATGAAGACCATGTGGAGGATGCCTTCAACCGAGTATAGCAGCGCAAGCACGCCTCCGGTGCGGTGATCTGCGCTTGGCTCCATCGCCCGATCATAGGGGCGGGAAGTCATCGCCAATTGCGCTTCTTTCCCTGGCAAAGGAGTCAGCAGTCGTTCTTGGAGACGGGGAATCAGCGCGTTTGTCATGAGCCCAATTCTCGATAAAGCTGTACCAATTCTGCTGCCATCATGGCCGTGCCACCCCAGATCAGGTGCTGGTCATAAACGGTGTAGCCAGGAGCCGTGATCACATTCCCACCAAAGACATCTACCTGATGTTGCCCCCGAATTTCCGGGCGAGCCAACTCGTCCAATTCCACTTCGATCAGGGCCGCTACCTCTACTGGATCTAGTCGAAAATCCGGGCGTTGTTGGGCGATCGCCAATTGAGGATAGACCATGAAGTTGCTGGGGGGAATGTAAATCTCCGTCAAGGGAGCCAATAGCTCCACCGTTTTTGGGTCGATGCCCAACTCTTCTTCCGCTTCCCGCAGCGCGGTTTGCTGATAGCTGCCGTCTGGTTCTTCGTAGCGCCCGCCGGGAAAGCTGACTTGTCCGCCGTGCACCCGACCGTCTTGGCTGCGACGCATAAAGGGAATCCTCCATGTTCCCTCGTGCGGATAGAGCAAAATGAGCACCGCACTCAGTCGCACATTGTCGGGGATCTTTGGGTTGCGACCCCGAATGGGCGGGGCCATTTCCATCTGGACATCCAAGCCGGGTAAGGGGTGTTGGAGTCGCTGCAGGAGTTGTTGACGAAAAGATGCTACCATATCAGTTCCAGCGCTTCAGCGCCAATTGACCACAGCCACCGTCCACGTCTTTGCCCCGGCTGCGACGGACATTCACGATGACGCCGTCCCTTTCCAGATAGTCGATGAAGGCCTGCATGCGATCCTCGCTGGTGTTGAAAAAGCCTGCCTCGGGTACCGGATTGTATTCGATGACGTTGACCTTGGAAGGGACAATGCGGGAAAATTCAGCCAACTCCCGGGCGTCTGCAATGCTGTCGTTGAGGTCCCGGAAGATGCAGTATTCGAAAGTGACCCGGGTGCGGGTTTTTTCATAAAAGTATTCCAGCGCCTCTTTCAATGCTTCCAACGAATTGGAATCGTTGATGGGCATGACTTGAGAGCGCTTTTCGTCATTGGCGGCGTGCAGGGAAAGGGCAAATTCAAATTTGACCCCATCGTCGGCCAGTCGCTTGATCATCTTGGCAATGCCCGCAGTAGAAACGGTGATCCGCTTGGGAGACATGCCGAGGCCTTCTTCGGAGGTGACCATGTCGATAGATCCCAGCACGTTGCGGTAGTTCAGGAGGGGTTCGCCCATGCCCATGTACACGATGTTGGACAACGGTCGCCCAAATTCTTCTTCAGCTTTTGCCCGCAGCAACTGCACCTGATCGTAAATTTCGTAGTGGCGAAGGTTGTGCTTAAGATCCAGAAAACCCGTAGCACAGAACTTACAGGAGAGCGAGCATCCCGCCTGGGAGGACACACAAGCCGTGATCCGCTTGGGCGTAGGAATCAACACCCCTTCTACTTGCTGCCCCCCTTCGAGCTTGAAGGCGTATTTGATGGTTCCATCTCGGCTGCGCTGCTCATCCTCGATCTCTACCTTGCCGATGGTGTAATCTTCCGCCAATTTTTCCCTGAGCCCTTTGCTGAGGTTGGTCATCTCCGAGAAGTCTCTCGCTCCCTTTTTCCACAACCACTCATACACCTGCCGCGCCCGAAACGCCTTTTCTCCCCAACTGGTCAACAGTTCGGTCAATTGTTCCTTGCTGAGTTGGCGGATGTTTTTCAAGGGGATGGGGGGATTGGTGAATTTGGAACTGGGGAATTGGTAGGGAATTAAGGAATTAGTTAACTGGTGAATTGTGGGGTAGGGAATTGGTTGATTGGGGAAGAATGAGTCTGCTTTCTTCGCTGCAAAATTGCGAAGAAATTCCCAGAGCCTAAAGGGCAGGATCAAAACTACCGCTTTTCACCGGAAAGAAGCAGGCGGAAGCTTAACAACGGCAATTCCGATTGTACGGATGACAAGTTTTTGCAGGGGGTTGATTGTTAGGTGTTTGTAAGAATTCGTTCCTAAGCCACGAAACCACGAATTTCCCTCCCACCAGTCTAGATT
>JBCCCJ010000654.1:0-4334 GCA_039033615.1 Bacteroidota bacterium | reverse complement strand
TGGCCAACCCGCCTTTGTGGTGAAGGCTACGCAAATAATCACGATTCGCCATTTTGTCTAGGAGTATGGTCCAAGTTATTTTTTCAGTATCACTTAGCGACTGCCACATATCCCAACATCACCAGTGAATTTGTGACATCTGACGTACACCCAGTAAGCGAGAGAGGCAGAATGTGTACGATTTTTTCCTTACCTTTTGTCACGGTTCCAACTCTTCAACATCATCTCCCACAAATTCGAGGTCTGTGCCGCAGATATAAAATGAAGCGGGTGTGGTTGTTTGGATCTGCTGCTCATGGAGAAGGCTTTGGGAACCATTCTGATGTGGATTTTTTGTACGAACCTGACAAAGCTCGGATGAGTGTCCGTGAGTTTCTGGACTTTCCCTTGATGATTCAGGGAGATTTGGAAACATTATTGGGGCGAAAAGTCGATTGGATTAGAGCTCAAACCTTCCGTAACCCCTATTTCAGGGAGGAAGTGGAACAAACCAAGCAGTTGGTATATTCGTGCCATGTTTCCCTTCCTTTCCAGCCAAGCACTCCGTGAGGAGGCATTCCGCATCGTCGATCATGATTTACTTTCCCTGCGCTGTGCACTCTTGGGCGAACGAACCACGCAATTCCTCGCCGGTCAACTACCTCCCGCTGGAAAAATCAAAGGGCTGGAAATAGCGCTGTATCAGGGAGGCTACGACCAGATTCAGGCTGAAGTCCTGAATCCAACTTCTGATTTGTACCAATTTCAGCCAGAAATCTTGGTGCTGTTGCCTTCCCTCGGAAAACGGAAGCGGCAGTTCTATGCGCTTGACTCTGCCGAACAGCAAGACTTCGCGCAGACCTATCTCGCAGAACAACGCCAGCTCATTCAGACACTGCGGAAGCAGATTACTGGTCCCATCATCTTGGGAAACCTAGAAATTGGTTTGGATGAAGGCTTTGGACATGGGGCCAATCGGCAGCCTGCGAGCTGGTTGCATCAACTCCGAAAGATCAATGTGGGCTTGATGGAATTGGCAATAGAGGCCGAAAGTGTCCACGTGCTGGACATCGCTGCCTTGGTGAGTCAGGTAGGATTGCAGCAAGCCCAAGATCCCAGCTTATATGTGAATGCAGATCTGCCGTTCACGATGGACATGGAGGCCTATCTGGCTCAGGCATTGGCACAGATGATGGCCGCTATCCGAGGGAAGATCAAGAAATGCCTCGTACTAGACTTGGACGGGACGATCTGGGGCGGAATCATCGGGGATGACGGGGTGGCAGGGATTCAAGTGGGCGGAAGCGGAGTGGGAAAAGCATTTTTGGAACTGCAGCAGTGGGCCAAGCATTTGCAGCAACGGGGAATCATCTTGGCCATTTGCTCCAAAAACGAGCAAAGAATAGCAGAAGCGCCCTTTTTATCGCACCCAGAGATGGCCTTGAAGCGGGAAGACATTGCCGTATTTGTCGCCAATTGGTCCCCAAAGTCAGAGAACATTCGGCACATTCAGGAAGTCTTGAATCTTGGCTTGGACAGCATCGTCTTCCTGGACGACAATCCGGTAGAGCGGGCGGAAGTCAGAGCTGCGTTGCCACAAGTTGCGGTACCAGACCTCCCGAAGGACCCTGCCAAGCGTCTGGCCTACCTCAGACAATGCAATTTTTTTGAAGCGGCCAGCCTTTCCTCCTCTGACTCTCAACGCACCCAACAACACCAAGCCGAGGCCCAACGAACCGCGAGTAAGCCTCAGTTCAGTGATTTGAAGCAATTTCTCCAAAGCCTGGAGATGCAGGCGAAGGTACAGCCCTTTCAAGCGGCTCAATTGCCTCGCCTGGCCCAACTCAGTCAGCGCACCAATCAATTCAACTTGCGCACGCTTCGGTATTCGGAAGCCGAATTGAAACTCATCATGGCGAGTCCTCGTCATCTCACGCTTCAGCTAGAATTGACCGACACATTTGGACCGTATGGCCTGATTGCGATGGTGATCGGAGAAATGCAGGCTGATGGCCGCTTATTTCTGCAGCATTGGTGCATGAGCTGTCGGGTGTTTCAGCGAGGCGTCGAACAACTGACCTTGAATCAATTGGTGAGCTTTGCCCGGCAAATGGGGGCTACCCACCTACTGGGAGAAATTATCGCAACGCCAAAAAATGGCCCCGTCAGGGAGTTGTACCAACGCTTAGGATTTGTGCAGACTGAAAAGGAACAGTGGGAATTGGCATTGGCAGAAGCCATGCCTCTCCCCCATGAAATTCAGCTCCTCAACGAATAGGTGATTTACAACCGCTTCAGGGCGGCTAGAATCTCTGTAGATTCGGCCCGATTGCGATATTCAGCGTCCAAAAAAGCATAACGAATGACGCCAGCTTGGTCGATGACATAGGTCGCAGCCAGAGGAAGCTGATTACTTTCATCTCCGTTGTACCCGTGCAGATCAAAAGCCGCCTGATATTTCTCGGCGACGGCTGGAGTGAGATCGAATACGATGCCATACAGACGGGCAACGGCATTTCCCACATCACTCAACACCTCAAAGGACAACTCGTTTTTTTCCGTGGTGGAAAGGGTCTGATCAGGCAATTCGGGCGTGAGAGCCATCAGTTGGGCTCCTGCGGCTTGAAAACGGGGCAATTCCGTTTGTAAATGACGCAGCGTCAAATTGCAGTAAGGACACCAGCCACCTCGGTACCAGGTCAAGATGAGGGGGCCATCCTGGAGCCGTTTGCTCATCCTGATGGGATGGCCCAAGGCATTGGGGAGGACGAAGTCTGGCGCAGATTCACCGATTTGTTTGGCCGCTGCAATCACGCCTGCATCCACAACCGCTTGGATGCCTTCTTGGTAAAGCCGCTTGATTTCGTCAGGCGCTTTGACGGCCCATTGCGCTTTGCGGGCGTCTAATTGTGTTTTCAGGGAAGAAGAAGAAATGGAGCTTGGCATAAGCTAGGATCTTTGATTTTGTGCTTCCTAAAGGTACTCCCATACCAACAGGGTCAATTGTTGGCCCGCTGACATTCTGAGCATTCATTTCGGGTGGAGAGGTTTCCCTTGGATATGACAAAGAGGAAAGGCGGCCACGAACCTGTGCTGAGCGATCGTCGGAGTATCCGAATTCGCACAAAAGGTTCCTGAAGTCCTCAATTCGTGCCATTCGCCAAGGAAAGAAATCAACCTCATTGCGTAGTGAATTTGCACAAAATCTGGACTAGCGGGAGGGAAAATACTTGAGATTTCTAGATGCTTGGGCTACCTCCAAACAAGTGCATGGCGGACAAAGCGGACTTCCTCACAAGCTATCGTAAGTAGTCCGGGAGAGAATGGGGTTGATAAATCCATTTTTTCAACCGAATTTTGGGGCATCAAAAGTATTCCACCGAAACTCTTATGCGAATTTCCGCGATTGTATTGCTGCTCCTGGGATGGCTTCTGCCCGGTTTGAGCCATGCTCAGGTCAGTCTCGAGACCAAAGCTGATAGTCTTTCCTACGCCTTAGGTCTGGATGTAGCCAAGAATCTCAGCAACTTCGAATTTGACTTCAACTACGACATGATCTACCAAGGCTTCAAAGGAGCTCAGGAAGAAAACGGAGGCATTATGACTGCCGAACAAAGCCAAGCTCTTTTACAGGCTTTCCAGCAGGAAATGATGGCTGCCCAGAAAGCGAAAGTGGCCGCGCGGGCAGAACAGGCCAAAGTAGAAGGTGAAATCTTCCTCGAAGAGAACGGCAAAAAGCCTGGCATCGTCACCACCGCAAGTGGATTGCAGTATGAAGTCCTTCGAGAAGGGGATGGCGTTTCTCCGACTCCTAATAACACCGTAAAGGTCCACTACGAAGGAAAATTGCTGAATGATGAGGTCTTCGACAGTTCTTATGACCGAGGCACCCCAACCGAATTCATGGTAGGCCGAGTGATCCAAGGCTGGATCGAAGGCTTGCAGCTGATGAAAACGGGTTCTAAATACCGCTTCTTCATTCCTGCCAATATTGCGTATGGTCAGAATGGTTCTCCTCCCAAAATTGGGCCGAACGAAGTCCTGATTTTCGAGGTTGAACTATTCGAAGTGAAATAATCCACATGAACGCTTCACACACAAGCTTTCGCCAGCTGCTTTCGAGCGGCTGGCTCTTTTTTTTGATCAGCATCTGGGTCGTTTCCTGCCAGTCAGAAGTTCCGCCCTCCTCCCCTGTCCATTCGGAGTCCATCCATGCGGTCCCCGAGTGGACCCAGGAGGTGATATGGTACCAAATCCTGGTAGAACGCTTCCGCAATGGAGATCCCAGCAATGACCCCAGCAGGGAGGACATTGATGGTACCTACCCTGGATTTGTGCCTGATTCCTGGCAACTG
>JBCCCJ010000653.1:0-4335 GCA_039033615.1 Bacteroidota bacterium | reverse complement strand
GGGCTGCTTACTATTTGCAGGAAGTGGGCCTGGACTTCAGCGCCATGATGCAAAGCTCCGCCATGATGATGCCTTCGGTCTATCGCGCCAACATTCAGCCTTCGGCCTTTTTCATCGGCTTCATCCCTGGCCTCTTTTCGATGGTGCTTGGAAATGCCCTTTCCGGCATCGGCATCTATCGACGTCAGACCGCTCAATTGTTCAAAGAATTAGAAGTATAAGCCTAAAAACATATGAAATCTCTCTTTTTGATTATCCTCAGCAGCCTGTTGTGGCTGACTCCCCCACCGGATGCGGCAGACATTCTGCGCAAGGTGGACGAAAATATGACTTCCCGCAATCGCATCTTCGAGTCGGAAATGGTGATTTACGGGCGAAGAGGCAGTCGGACGATTGCCTCCAAATCCTGGTCCGAAGGCGATGACCAATCCCTGACTGAATACCTCGCCCCCGCTCGGGAAAAGGGCACCAAAATGCTCAAACTCGAAGATCGGCTCTGGATTTACTCTCCCTCTTCTGACCGCAGCATCCAACTTTCGGGACATATGCTCCGCCAATCGGTGATGGGGTCCGACCTTTCCTACGAAGACATGATGGAGGATCGCAAGCTCACCGAGATCTACGACGCCAAGGTGGTGGGAGAGGAAAGCATGCAGGAACGCAGTTGTTACGTTTTGGAACTCAGCGCCAAGGTGGAAGATGTCGCCTATTTTCGGCGCAAGATCTGGGTGGACCAGAGCCGCTTTGTACCGCTCAAAGAGGAACTCTACGCCAAAAGCGGGCAATTGCTGAAACAGACCGAGCTAAGCGAAGTCGTTCAGGTGCAAGGTCGCTGGTTTCCCAAGAAAGTCCGCTACAAAGACATGCTCAAAGATGGCAAAGGCACGGAATTCATTGTTACTTCCATCCAGTTTGATCAAGAGATTCCGGCGCATATTTTTTCGAAGGCGTCCCTAAAGAAATGATCCGGGAGACGGAAGGCGTGATGCGAGAATTTTGAAATCAACATGATGTATGTATGTCTGCCTGTGGCAGATCCCGCTTCCCGGCTCTCGCCTCCCGGCTCCAATCTCTATCCCAACTCCACCAAACTATTCTTCAGCACTTCCAATTTCGCCTCGGCATCAGCTTGTTTCTTGCGCTCCATGGCGACAACATTCTCAGGAGCATTGTTGACAAAGCGCTCATTGCCGAGTTTTCTGAGGACTTTTTGGAGGAAGCCTTCAGTATATTCGATCTCCTTCTGGAGTTTGGATTTTTCCGCTTCTACATCTACGGCTGTGAGAGGAATGAAAAATTCGTGCGCGCCTACCCGTAGGCTGCCCGTGCCATCTACCTTTTCGGAGACCATGTCCAGCTGCTCTAGATTGAGGAACTTCTCTAGGAGTTGCTGATAGGTTCGGAAGGCGGATGCTTCATCTGTTTTGACGAATAGAGCAATGGGCTCCTTGGGGGAAATACCCTTTTCGGAGCGGAAAGCTCGGACCGCCGTAACCGTTTCTTGCATCAGATCCATGCCTGTTAGCAGGGTCGTATCTGCAGTGCCCCATTCGGGTAAGGGAGTGATGCAGATGAACTCGCCTTCCTTTCTCGGACGAAGGTTCTGCCACAACTCCTCGGTAATGAAAGGCATGAAGGGATGAATCAGGATCAGGGTCTGCTCAAACAAATCCAGTACCCGCTCCAGAGTTTCCCGCGAGATCGGCTCTCCATAAGGCGGTTTCACCATTTCCAGGAACCAGGAACAAAAGTCATCCCACTTGAGCTTATAGACGCTCATGAGCGCATCAGAAATCCGAAATTTCTCAAAGTGATCGTCAATTTCGGAAGCGGCCTCCTGAATGCGGGCTTCCATCCAGGCGATGGCTTGTTGATCCAGTTCGGTGGAGGGTTGATCGCTGACTTCCCATCCTTTTACCAGACGGAAGGCATTCCAGATTTTGTTGGCAAAGTTCCGCCCCTGCTCCACCAGATTCATGCTGAACAAGAGATCATTCCCGGCAGGAGCAGACAATAGCATCCCTACCCGGACTCCGTCAGCACCGTATTGATCAATCAGGTCCAGGGGGTTGGGAGAATTCCCCAGAGACTTACTCATCTTGCGGCGCTGATCGTCCCGCACAATCCCGTGCAAATACACATTTCGGAATGGGATCTCATTCATATATTCCTTTCCCGCCATGATCATCCGAGCCACCCAGAAAAAAAGAATCTCCGGAGCGGTTACCAGATCATTGGTGGGATAGTAGTATTGGATTTCGGGATTGTTGGGTTGAGTCAGGCCTTTGAATACCTGAATAGGCCACAACCAACTAGAGGCCCAGGTATCGAGCACATCGGGATCCTGGGTCAGATCGCTGGCTTGCAGGTCTGGATTCCCAGATTGCTCCCGGGCCTTCTCCAGGGCCGCTTCCGCAGTCGCAGCTACGACATGGCTCCCATCTGCCAGGAAATAGGCCGGAATCTGATGCCCCCACCACAACTGGCGAGACAGACACCAATCCCGTACGTTCTCCATCCAATGTCGATAGGTATTGATGAACTTCTCAGGAATGAGCTTGATTTCACCGGACATGACTGCTTCCAATGCTGGGCCGGAGATTTTTTTCATGTCCAGGTACCACTGCATCGACAAGCGCGGTTCAATTGCCGCATTGGTGCGCTCTGAATAGCCAACCGAGTGGTTGTAATTCTCTTTTTCTACCAGAAATTCGGCTTCCTTCAGGTCTTTGGAGATCTGCTTGCGTACTGCGAAGCGATCCATGCCTACGTAGAGTTTCCCGGCTTCTGCGATGGTCCCATCGGGATTCATCGCATCAATGACCGGGAGCTTGTGCCGCAGGCCGATCTCGTAGTCATTGACATCGTGGGCAGGCGTAACTTTCAGACAGCCAGTTCCAAATTCCCGATCGACATAGTCATCTAGGATGATGGGAATGGCCCGATTCACGAGGGGAATGATGGCTTTCTTCCCATGCAAATGGGTGTAGCGCTCGTCTTCTGGATGGATCGCAATGGCTGTATCCGCCAGGATGGTTTCCGGACGGGTAGTAGCAATGGTTACATATTCTCCTTCCATTCCCTCAATGGGATAGCGAAGGTGATATAAATGACCAGGGGTGTCTTTGTGAATCACTTCTTCGTCCGAAACCGCAGTCTGAGCCGCAGGGTCCCAGTTGACCATCCGCTTGCCACGATAGACATATCCTTTTTCGTAGAGATCACAGAAGGTGTCTATGACGGCTACCGAATATTCCTCGTCCATGGTGAAATGGGTACGATCCCAATCACAACTTGCGCCTAGCTTCCGCAATTGGCTAAGGATGATCCCCCCAAACTCCTCTTTCCACTTCCACGCCTCTTTTAGGTATTCCGGACGGGTAATGTTAACTCCTTTGTATATTCCCTTATCCGCCAAGCGGCGCACGACTTTGGCCTCCGTGGCAATAGACGCATGGTCCGTACCGGGAACCCAACAAGCATTGAAGCCCTGCATCCGCTTGCGGCGAATGAGTACATCTTGCAAGGTATTGTTCAGCACATGTCCCATGTGCAGAATTCCCGTCACATTCGGCGGAGGAATGGTGATGGTGTAGGCAGGTCTTTCGTCAGGTACCGAACGAAACAACTTGGCGTCTAGCCAGGCTTGGTACCATTTGTCTTCGATACTTCCGGGGAGATACTTTTTTGAAATTTCCATGAGTTTGGGACAAAAACACTGGGAAAACAGCAGAAAAGAAGGGGTGTCAACGCTTCATTTGAGCTCACAAAGGTACGGGAATTTGAGCAAAATTGATTCCTGAACAGGCAGAAATTCCCAAGAGCACAAAAAGATTCAGGTGGATCTCAGCAATGAGACCCACCTGAACCTTGGTTGTGCTGGTATGAAATTGTCCTAACGGACCAGCACTTTTTTGATGGTTGTGTACACGCCATTGGAAAGGCGAATCATGTACATCCCAGGAGAAAGGTGAGAGGTATTCAGTTGATAGGTTCCCTGACGCTCGTAATCTGCGCCAACCGCAACCTCATGGTGGACATTTCCTCCCAAATCAAAGACGGTCAGCTTAGAAGGACCGGCCAATTGGTGGTACAAAATCCGAACGCTTTCAGCAGGACCATTCATGGCTACCTGTAAATAAGGCAGGAATCCCTGGTCGGCGATATTGCCCACATTGGTTTCATCTCCTTCATAGTCCCAATCATTGGAATCATAAGGAGTGAACTCCCATGCCACTTCATCCGGATTTTCCTGTGCGAAGGAAACGGTGGGCATCAGAAGGGCAAGCATGAAAGTTGCGACGAACAAAACGGTAAGGCTGGAAGTAGACAAGG
>JBCCCJ010000652.1:0-4336 GCA_039033615.1 Bacteroidota bacterium | reverse complement strand
TCTTACTCGTAATCAATGACTTATGACTACATGCGTGGACTACGACTACATCATTTCAGGGGCCGGAGCAGCAGGATTAAGTTTGGCTTATTGGCTAATAAATAGCCCACTTGCCGACAAGAAAATTCTTCTATTGGACAAAACACCTAAAATTTCAAATGATCGAACCTGGTGTTTTTGGGCAAAACAGGCCCTTCCCTTTGCTGCATGTAAACAACTTTCATGGGGGACATTGGCGGTATCCTATCAAAACGAGCGGCACATTTCTGATATTCACCCCTACCGATATTACCACACCCGATCCGAAGATTTTTATGCTGAAATCCTGGCGTTGCTGGCAACCCGCCCCAATGTCCACCTAAAATATGAAGACATCACCGAGTGGGGTTCCGACCAAGGACAGGCTTGGGTATCTACTACCAAAGGCACATATACCTCTCAATGGTTGTTCAACAGTCTCCCTCCTAGCCTGTCTTCTTCCCCTGCCATCATTCGGCAAGCCCAGCATTTCATAGGTGTCCACCTTCGCACCAAAACAAAAGCCTTTGATCCCGATTGTGTAGAATTCATGGACTTTCGGGTGCCGCAACTGGATGCTCCCTGTTTCATGTATGTCCTGCCGTTTTCGGCAGATGAGGCATTGCTTGAGTTCACTGTGTTCAGTGCCGAAACTTTCGATCAGGCAATCTACCATCGGGAAATTCAACGCTACCTCCGCGAAAAGTATGAGATTCAGGACTGGGAACCGATAGAATTGGAGCAGGGGTACATCCCCATGACCAATCAAACCTTTGAACGAAAGGAGAGTCCCAGGGTCTTGAATATTGGGAGCAGAGGAGGATTGACCAAGCCCACAACTGGCTATACGTTTTCTCCCATTCAGAAAGACTGCCAAGCCATCGTTGCTTCCCTTTTGGCGTATGATACGCCCTTTGCGATTGCTGAAAAACCAAGTCGATACCGCTTCTATGATCGTTTGTTGTTGACCATCATGGATCAGGAGCCCTTCCGAATTGCTCCGATCATGTCCCGGCTCTTTCAGGCCAATTCCTTTCCCCGGATTCTTCAATTCCTGGATGAAAAATCATCTTTTCTCCAGGAAATCAATATGCTGGTCCGCCTTCCCTGGGCGCCTTTTCTACGTGCAATTCTATCCCCCTTGTTCTATGACTCCTTCTTTTCGACATCTCAACTACCTCATCGGCGGGTTCAGCCTACTTCTGTTAGTGATCTCCCTTTGGATTCCCCATTGGCCCCCGTCGATGGAAATGACGATCTTCATCCTCATCATGGTTCTTACCGGAATTCCTCACGGAGCCACCGATCACCTGGTCTTCCAACAACTGTTTCCACACCTTAGTCCAGTCAACTTTTGGCTTCGATTTCTAGGTCAATACCTCGGCTTGATTGGGCTGTACGCGATTCTGTGGTGGTGGATGCCTTTATTAAGTCTGGGACTCTTCCTGGGGTTTTCTTTCTATCACTTTGGGCAGAGTGAGTTGTTTTTCCTCCCCATTTCCGAAAATAGCTGGCTCAAAAAGGGGCTCTATCTCTGCTGGGGTGGGTGCATGCTCCTGTTGATGCTGTTTTCTCATTTGGAAGAAAGTCTCCTGATCCTTCAGAATCTGAGTCAGGTCAGTTGGTTGCGAGAAGAGATTCTGGTGAATTGGCTACCAGTTTTGATCGGCGTGATGGGCGGTTTCACCCTCTTGGGGATGATTTATTTGGGAATTCGGTATCCCCGCATCCAACGAGACCTCCTGCTGGAATTTGGACTGAGCTTGCTACTGATTGGCTTGGTTCAGGCGACCAGTCTGCTGCTTGCTTTTGCCATTTACTTTGGGCTTTGGCACGCCGGGAAAACGATCTGGATGGAGATTATGATGTTTCGGAGGGAGAAAAAAGATTTTTCCATCGGTCAATGGGTAAAAGCTGCCCTGCCTTTCAGTCTGATTAGCTTCTCCGGAATCGGCGGCTTGTTACTCATCTCGCAGTGGGAAGGCCTCCCCTTGTCTCCTGTTTTGCTCTTTTTCATCATGATTTCTCTATTGACCCTCCCTCATATGAACCTCTTGGGCGCTTTGTACAATAAGGTCTGACAGAAAGCGGAACGGATATTCAAAAATCCTTACATCCGACTTCCAACATATAAGAGATTATGCATATCTTTAGGCTATCAGAGCACTACTCGCGTTTCTGGCTCTGATTTTGTCTATCCCTTTTCGCATATTCTTTTTTCGCTTCATGTTTCACAACCTTCTTAACGCCACCCTCCCTGCTGCTCACGAACTTGCTTACATGGTCATTTATGTGGCGCTCGCCAGCCTCGTTTACATCGTCATGGTGAAACGAGTTGGGGATGAACTCCCTAGAAAGACCGTGGACGGAATATTTTTTGTCATGGTAGGTACTGCAGGGCTCATTTGGGGCCTATCCAAGGTCCCGCCTATCTCTTAATACCGTATGTACCCGTATTCAGAGGGCAGAAATTCTTCTGTCCTCGGGTTCCTCGTACTTTTTTCAGAAGTGCGTTGATATTTCCGTTTGGGAACCGACTAATGATATGAATGGGAAATGATTTCCCGTTGATAGTCAGAAGTTCATGAACGTCCGGTAGGTTATTGGTTTTGGCTAACCGAATTGGTTGGCAGTTTAATCCTCATTACTCACCTCATACCTACGATATCATGAAGATTTCTACCATTATCACCTCCTTCGTTCTCAGTTTCTTCTTTGTACAAATCGCTGCTGCCCAAAACGTTTGGACCGGTTCTATCTATGCCGGGGGAAATGATTGGCACAATCCAAACAACTGGAGCAAGGGTCATGTGCCTACGGATATGGAAGATGTTGTCATCCCCGATCTCAGCAACACAGGCAAGCCATACCCAGTGATCTCTCATGAAGCAGAAGCTAACCATGTACGCATCCTTGGTCAGGCTCGCTTGAACGTTGCCGCAGAAGGAAATTTGTACTTGGCGATTATGGAAGGCTTTGCGACCAGTCAGGAAATGGAGGCCTACACCGCCGCAGATTCTGTAGAGTTGACCGGAGAATCTCGTTATTCTTCTCATCATCGAACCGCCAGCCTCCAATGAAGGCAGAATTCACAGAATGGCCGCCCTTTTTCTCAGGAAAAAGAGCGGCTTTCTTTAGGCACAGTCCGAACTAAGTCTAAGCAAGAAGTGGTTTCACTACCGAACCATGCACATCAGTCAATCGAAAATCTCTTCCCTGGTAGTGATAGGTCAATTTTTCATGAGCAAATCCCAGCTGATGGAGCAGAGTCGCTGGTAAATCATGCACGTGAACTCGGTCTTGTACCCCATAATAACCGATGTCATCTGTCTCTCCGTAACTGAGTCCTTTTTGAAAGCCGCCCCCGGCCACCCACATACTGAAGGCTTCGTTGTGATGATCCCGTCCTTTGTACGGCGCAATTTTCCCGCCCCGGTTTTCCCACATGGGCGTGCGTCCAAATTCACCGCCCCACACTACGATGGTATCTTCCAGCAAGCCTCGTTGGTCTAGGTCCTGGATCAAGGCGCTCATGGGCCGATCCACCTCTTGACAACGCTCCGCAAAGCCGTGGTGCAACGATTCCAGCTCGCCATTTCCGTGAGAATCCCAGCCCCAGTGATACAATTGGACAAATCTCACCCCTTGCTCCACCAGTCTCCGCGCAAGCAAACAGTTGTTGGCAAAAGATGGCTTGCCGGGTTCTGTGCCGTACAATTCGTGGATGTACTCCGGCTCTTTGTTGATATCCATGACCTCAGGTACCGAAACCTGCATCTTGAAGGCCATTTCATATTGACTGATCCGGGTCAGAATCTCAGGATCTTGAAATTCCTCGTATTGCTTTTGGTTCAAGGCATTGATGGCGTCGATGGTTTTCCGCCTGAGATTGCGAGACATGTCATGCGGGTCGGAAAGAAAGAGGACCGGGTCCCCTTCCGATCGACATTGAACCCCTTGGTACACCGTTGGCAAGAAACCGCTTCCCCACACACTCTTTCCGGCACTGGGCGTTCTGCCCCCAGACACCAACACCACAAAACCAGGCAGATTTTGGTTCTCTGATCCCAGTCCGTAGGTCACCCAGGAACCCATGCTGGGCCTACCCAAGCGAGGACTACCGGTTTGCAACAGCAGTTGAGCAGGTGCATTGTTGAATTGGTCAGAGTACAAGCTCTTAACCACAGAGACCTTATCCACAACCTTGGAAAAATGCGGCAATCGATCCAAGGGGCTGCTGCTGTTCCTATTCCTGCGTATCTTGGCTGCATAAGGGAATCCTAAGCTTGGGGCTGGTTCGAGCGAACATGTCGCTCCC